>NZ_JAFCAC010000043.1:0-444 GCF_018588165.1 Thermoanaerobacter sp. CM-CNRG TB177 | reverse complement strand
CACATCTCGCGATTGCGGTGCTGTAGGTGGCCATATGGTAAGAAAAATGATACAAATGGCAGAAAGTCAGATGGCCAGCAAAGGAACTTGGAAATAAATCATATTATTAATATAAAAAAAGGATATCCCTTTGGGATATCCTTTTTAATATCAAAAGGTATATATAGCAATAGTTTACAGGTATATAAGCTAAATAGCGGGTTAAATTAATAATGGAACACGATTTAGGAGGTGAATAAAATGGCTGTAGGTTCAGAAACCAGAAATCCTCTTGTGGTAAAAGAGGCAAAGCAGGTTATGAGCCAGTGGAAGTATGAGATAGCTAATGAATTAGGAATAACTCCTCCGGCCGATGGCTACTGGGGTAACCTCACATCAAGAGATTGTGGGGCTGTAGGTGGCCATATGGTAAGAAAAATGATACAGATGGCAGAAAGCCAAATA
>NZ_JAFCAC010000042.1:58168-74485 GCF_018588165.1 Thermoanaerobacter sp. CM-CNRG TB177 | reverse complement strand
CATCCATACCCCATTTTCCTGCTTCATCACCTACTGAAATTTTACACTATCAAAGTTCGATAACTCCTTTTTCCAACTCATCGCAAAATTTTTTAACATCAGATATATTTGATAAGTCCCCTTCTATTCTCCCATTTGAATACTTTATAATATTTAAATAAGGTGGATGCGTTATTATTAAATCAATGCTGCTGTCGCTAATCTCTTTTAAATTTCTTACATCCCCTACCCTTACAATCTGCTCATACTTATAATCTCCATCAAAGTCTAAATTTCTTTTAGTCAGCTCTACACTATCTGGATTGATATCAAAACCTATACCTCGCCTATTTAATATTTTAGTTTCTATTAGCGTTGTACCACTCCCAACCATAGGGTCGAGTACAAAATCTCCTTCCTGGGAATATCTTAATATAACATTCCTTGGAATTTGAGGTGCAAAATTGCCTCTGTAATCTCCCTTATGCGTCTTCCATTTTCCCCTTTCAGGAAACGACCATACAGTAGTTATTTCTTTTTTAAAATCTATATCCTGCATAATATTTCCTCCAATAAACCAATACGCACAAAATGAAGATTTAACAAATAATCTATTTTCTCAAAGCCTTTATGAATTTGATTTTTCTGTCCTCTCCATCCCTCTCCGTCTGTAATCCAAATAAATTCAAATCCATTATTTTTAAGTTCATTCTGTCTTTCTATGTAGGAATCCACTATTTCTTGAGGTTTTGAACCAGTTCCTGAATAAAAATTCACTTCGATATTGATAACTTTTTTATTGTCTTTGATTAAAATAAAATCAGCTTTTCTGTTTTTAATTGAAGAGTTAACCTCTATACCATAATTAGTTTCCAAATATTCGAAATTTTTCTGAAATAAAACTCTTTCAAATCCTTTTTCCTTTGTTACTATATCTTCAATAATTGGCTTTAATAATAATTCCATTGCATCTCCACTTCTATTTTTCCTCGCATGGGTATCCATGCCTACTTCCACACCTATTACGTAATCTTGTACGCTTTTCGTACCCATTTCCAGAAAAAATCTCTTTAAGCCTGTCTTATCAAAAAATTCTATAATATTATCAATCTCTTCTGATGTAAGAGTTCTAGTGTTAAAGTCATAAGTCATAATATCCAAGTTTTTATCCGTAAAATTTCGGATTACTTTAAAATTAAGGTCTCGTATTGCTAATAAAATCGGTATAACAGGAAGCACTCGAGGATAATTTAATAAAATTTTTCTTAACTCATTATCAAACTGATTACTTCCTATTAAACTATTTAAAATATTAAATTCTATTTTATGTTCTTCAACGTGTTTTCTTACTTTGTCCCAATCAACAAAAAAGTCATAACTTCTATTTGTATCCACAAGTGTATCATGAAATTTTTCTATTACACTTTCCTCATTTTCTACATTTAAGAATTCAATATATAATTCCTTCATTTTAAGCCCCCTACTCATAATTCCTTATTATCAATTCACTTATATCTCCTCGTTTATTCCCATTACTGTTAATATATCTTTTTGCTTTTACCCTTTCAATAATAAACCCCGCATACAATTCATCAAAAAAATTGTCATCTACATCTTCATTCTTGGGGTCCGAATTGCTAAGTATAAGATATGCGCCTCTTTTATCCATTTCTTTAAAAAACTGAGCTAACCGCCTCTGGTCATCATCATCAAACCCGTCCTCATTATAACTTGTAAAATTCGAAGTATTGTTTAAAGGACGATAAGGAGGATCGAGATAAACCAAAGTGTTTTTATGTATATACTTGTTGCTTTCTTCAAAATCTGCACAAATGACCTCTGTATTCTCTAACGCTTTACTTACTTCGATTAAATTGTCAGCATCACAAATAGTAGGGTTTTTATATTTCCCAAACGGTACATTGAATTCACCTTTTTTATTTAAACGATATAATCCATTAAAACACGTCTTGTTTAAAAAAATCAAGTACGCTGCTCTTTTTACCCAGTCCAAATTGTAATTTACATAATCAAAATTGTCCTTTTGTCTATTATACTCATCTCTAATGTTATAGTAAAAATCTTTCCTTTGTTCCTCTGATAATTTTAGATATTTCTCTTCCATGCTACTTAACTCATCAATTAATTCATTCACATTATTTTGAATTACTTTATAACCTATTATTAATTCTTTATTTATATCGATTAAAAACGATTCTTTAACCCTGAAATTTCTTTTTAAAAAGAAAAAAAATGCTCCACCGCCTACAAAAGGCTCAACATATCTCTCTATTTTACCACTTTGAATTAAAGAGGATGGCAACCTCTTACATAACTCATCTAATAACTGTGTTTTTCCTCCTGCCCATTTTAAAAAAGGCTTAGCATTATTTAAAATGCTTAATAATTTGTCTGAAGTCTCTATCAAATTCAGTGCTTGCACTTTCTCATCACTTCCTCTTAAGCTTGTCTCTTAAAATAATTATATCATCAATTGCTAAAGTGAAAAAGTTTTGTTCGTAAAAAATAAAAGAGAGGACTCCCCTCTTCTTAGTAGCTATTAATACCAATTATACTAAAAAAGGGAGGCAAAACCTCCCTTTAGTCTTATCTGAGTAATTGCAATATTGTCTGAGGCAATTGATTTGCTTGCGCTAACATTGCGGTCGCTGCTTGGTTGAGTATATTGTTCTTTGTGAATTCCATCATTTCTTTTGCCATGTCTACATCTCTAATACGTGATTCTGCTGCGGTGAGGTTTTCGGAGGCTACAGACAAGTTGTTTATGGTGTGCTCTAGACGGTTTTGAACAGCACCCAACTTGGAACGCTCAGACGACACTCTATCTAATGCCGTCTGAATTTTGGTAATCGCGCTGCTAGCATCGTCCTGGTCCATAATACTTATACCTTTGCCCTTTTCAAGAACATTAATTGAGATGGTACCTGCCTCGGTCGCTACCGCAGTAGTAGTATCTGTATCAGAGATATCAATCGTCAAATCAACCTGAGTTGTACCATCCACCAAGTAATTTGCATCTGTGATGCTCAACGTAACAGAGGTGCCAGCGTCTGCCAAAGTAGCCGTTGCCACGGTGTTACCGGCTTCATCTTTTAGAGTTACCGTACCATCAGCCGCAACCTCAACCGTATAGGCACCGCCCTTTAGGTTGTCAAGGTTGGTCGCGGTAACCTGGGTTGCGTTGGTGCCCGTAATCTCATACGTCATCACCGCGCTCGTGGCTACAACATCAAGGGCTTCTGCGCGCATATCGCTAATCTCAAGGGTCAAGTTTTGTCCCTCGTTTGCACCTATATGAAATACACCAGTAAAGCTTCCATCTAACAGCTTCATCGTGTTAAATTCAGTGTTGTTGCCAATTCGTGTAATTTCCTCGACCAGCTGGTTGACTTCTTTTTGCAGTTCAAAGCGGTCTTTATTCGTATTCGTGTCGTTCGCTGCTTGCACTGCCAGTTCACGTATACGCTGTAAAATAGCGTGGGTTTCGTTTAGAGCACCCTCAGCTGTTTGGATCAAGGAAATACCATCTTGAGCGTTTCTTTGAGCTTTTTCTAAACCCCTAATCTGTGCTCTCATTTTTTCTGAGATTGCAAGACCTGCTGCATCATCAGCTGCTCTGTTGATTCTGTAACCTGACGAAAGTTTCTCTAATGATTTTTGTGTGTTTGTAGTGTTAATTGAAAGTGCTCTCCATGCGTTTAACGCACTTAAGTTGTGGTTGATAATCATTTTACCTTCCTCCTTGAACTTTTTTATTTGGCATCCCTGCCATGGTTTTAAAAGGTTTTAAGACTCACAGTTGGCCAACTGTTTCATCTTTTGTTTTCACTATATATATCGAGATATTTTTGATTTACTTTAGCGTTTTTTAATAAAATTTTCTAATTGGCTCAAAACCTCTTTGTTTACAGATGCAGCTTTTAAGTTTTCGTCTTTGATTTCTATAAGCTCTTTTCTTAAAACAGATATACTTTTGGGCGCAGTAACCCCCAATTTTATTTGGCCATCAACAATTTCTAATATTTTAATTTCTACATTTTCCCCTATAATTATTGCTTGACCTACTTTACGCGTTAGAATAAGCATTTTTAAGTTCCTCCAATATTGGATGCTTTATTAAGTATTCATCATTGTCAAGAATAACTTGTTTGCCTTTATTATTTTTAGCATTTATAATTATAGGGGCTTTCAGGTTTGCTGTCATTTTTTCTATTTCATCGGGGATTACTACAATTACGTATATGAGAAGGTGGTTCACATCCTCTATTTGAAGAGCTTGTATTAATTCTTCATCAATTTCAAGGGTATAATTAGGCTTAAAAACTCTAGGGTCAATAACTACAAAAGCTATATCTGTATTATCAATTGCTTGAAGCCATTTAAAAGGCATGTTTTCTTCGTTGTCAGTAATTATTAAAAAATTGTGCAAGTTTTCAAAGCCCGGTATTCCTTCTTCAAAGTAAATGACGTCATCAGGATTGTATTCTATTATGCCAAAGTTTTTTGTATTTATTTGCATAATCAGTTCCTCACTTTCATATTCGGGTTTTATAGGTATTACCATAAGGAAAACAATAAAAGCTAAACCGTTTTATCAAAATTGTTTCCCACATATTCTATTTTTATTGAAGGATATTGTCTCATGTAAATGTTTATATGGCCTGGTATTGCGGATATTTGAGGTTTATGTGGTATTGCTTTTATTTCTGCACCGCCTAATTCCCAATTTATGTTTAAATATCCCTCAAACCATATTTTAGGTCTTGATTTTGGCATGAGGTCAATTGTAAATGTAACCTCATGCTCCATCGCTTTTTTAGCTAACTCTGCAATAGCATTTTGATGGTTTTCTATAGAGGCAAGAAAACGCCCCTCTTCAGCAATTTTACCTATTGCTTCAAGAGCTATTTGTTTGCTCATCTGGGCTTCATCATGGACAAGGTCAAAAATACTTTTAAGCCCTGATTCATAAAAACACTGATATTGGTCTATATATACTTGAGGAAGTTTTTGGTCTATTTCCATTTTTGCAGGTATTTGTTTTATTTCAAGGTCTGCTTTTGGGCTTTGTATAGAAATTTGGGCAGGAGTAGTGTCTATACCTATCCTGCCAAAAGTTTGATTTATTACTATATTCATATTATCACCTTAAAAAGTCTATAAGACTAGGTTGCATAATACGAGCTCCCGCAGCTAGTGATGCTCTATACACATTTTCATCCATTTTGAGATTTGTAATAACTTGTGCCAAATCTGCATCCTCACTTTTTGAAAGAAGCGCTGTGAAATTGTAGTTATCATCTTGGAGCCTATTTTGTATAAGGTCAATTCTGTTTGATTTTGCACCTACTTCTGCTCTTACTGCCAATACATTTTCCATCTGTTTATCCACATCAACTATTAAATTGCTTACAGCCTGATGGTCTCCTGAGTCTAAAGCGCTTTTTAGATTATCCATCATAACAAGAAGTTGAGAAGTTCCTGTCAAATCTACATCAAAAACTTTATCTCCCGGTACATTTACAGCTATTTTATTTCCCCCTGCTCCTACTTCAAACTCTATTAGGCCATTATCACCATTATAAGAATTGTTATCCTCACTGAAAGGCTGTGTGGTTGTTTTAAAGCCTGCAAATATATACCTTCCATTGTATTGGGTATTCCCTACTTGTATCATTTGCGCTTTTAACTGCTCTATCTCGTTAGCCATTTTTTGCATATCAGCCTGCGTCAAAGTTCCATTCGCACCCTGGACGGCTAATTCTCTTGTTCGCTGCAATAGGTCACCCAATTGATTTAAAGCAGAATCAGTAATGTCTAACCACGATTTTGCATAATCAGCATTTTTGGTATAAGCGTCGTTTCTTGCCATATCTGTCCTAATCCGCAAGCTGGTAGCTACGGCAACTGGATCATCAGAAGGCCTTGATATTTTTTTGCCTGTAGATAACATGTTTTGATTTTTTTGTAATTTTTCAAGGTTATTGTGGTAATTGTTCAAAAAATTTGTCACAAGCATACCATCAGTAACTCTCACTTTTTACACCCGCCTTTTATCTTCCTACAATACCCATTCTATTTATAAGAGTATCTAAAAGTTCATCAATGGCTGTTATCACTCTTGCAGAAGCAGCATAGGATTTTTGATACTTTAACATGTTTGTCATCTCTTCGTCTAAAGATACACCAGATACCGATTGTCTGTTTAAATCAATTTGTTTTACCATGAATTCCTGATTTTTTTGCATTAAATTTGCTTGCTGTGCATCCACTCCAAGATTTGATATTAAAGACCTTGCAAAGTCATCAAATGTGGCTCCATTCAGCACTGCATTGCCTTGATCCCTTAAAGCAATAAGCTTTAATGCATTTGTGTTATCGCCCGGAAGAGTAGCCGTACTTGATGCAGCAGCTATTTTCTCAAGTCCATCTGCTGCAAGAATATCTGAACTTACTTTAATTAACTTCGCATATTGAACTGTGGAATCATATGGAGTAGTAAAATCAGTGAAAAGCGGAATTCCTGTAGAACCGTCAAGGCCATAACCTGCTTTATGTACTTCATTTATCGCTTGTGCTATACTATATGCTAATTTATTCCATTCATTTATATAATAGGGTACTCCTTTTATCCCGTTGGTGCCATCTCCATCTCTCATATCGAGTAAGCCTTTTAATATACCACTTGAAGGGTTTACAGGTGCCCCTGTTAAATCCCATACCACAGCACCTGTATTATTTAGACTCATCGTAAATGCAGTTGACCCATCTACCAAAGCTTGTCCCGCTATATCG
Source organism: Thermoanaerobacter sp. CM-CNRG TB177 (assembly GCF_018588165.1). Classification (NCBI taxonomy): domain Bacteria; kingdom Bacillati; phylum Bacillota; class Clostridia; order Thermoanaerobacterales; family Thermoanaerobacteraceae; genus Thermoanaerobacter; species Thermoanaerobacter sp. CM-CNRG TB177. Next base: position 67,690 of record NZ_JAFCAC010000042.1, on the reverse strand, counting down.
ATTCTGAAATTTCTATTGGAGTCTTCATATGTAGTGATATTGACAAGTTTAGAAAGTTGATCAACAAGAAGATTTCTCTGGTCTCTTAAGTCATTTGCTGTTTGTCCGGTAAGTTCGAATCTATATATTTCATTATTTAATTTACTTATTCTCTCAGCATAAGAATTTATCTCTGCAATTCTACTTTGTATGGTAGAATTTAATTCATTCAATTTATCATAAAGGTGCTGATATACAGTATTAAAAGTATCAGCAAGAGCAATAGCTCTTTCTCTAACTTCTGCTCTTACCGTCAAACTTTCTGGATTCTTGGATAACTCTTGAAGGGAATTAAAAAAGTCATTAAGCACTGTGTTTATTCCGCTATCCGAAGGTTCGTTAAATATATCCTCAACAGCAGCTAAAACTTGCGCTTTTGTTTCCCATTCACCCAAAAATTTATTTTCCCTTCTGAATTGGTTGTCTAAAAATTGGTCGCGGATTTGCCTTATATCCTGTATTTTTACGCCTTCTCCTATGGCTTTTCCCCATTGGTCATACATACCAAAAGTAGTGGGTGGTGCAATTGAGGCCATATCTACTACTTGACGAGTATACCCAGGGGTATTAGCATTAGCAATATTGTGTCCAGTAACATCCAAAGCCTTTTGGCTTACAAACAATCCTGTCTTTGCTATTTCTAATCCTTGAAAAGTAGACATCTTCATCCCCCTATGCCTTTTTGTCAATTAGGCTGGTGTATTTTTTTATATTGCCATTATTCCCATAAACACCATCATCACTTTCTAAGGCACTTGATATTGTTTGAATAGAATAATTTACATATTCTAACGCTTGTTCAATTAAAGCAGCATTTAATTTGTTTCTTTCTTCAAGTTCTTTTAAAATATTAGTCAGATTATATTTGATATCTTTTAGGTTTTCTGCTTCTTCTGAAGAAATTGATTCTATCAAGTCGGTTATTGTCATTTTGCCTTCTATATCAATCTTCTCCAATATATCCTCTCTTTGTTCTTCTAATTCCATTAGTTTTTTTATAAGTTGCTTCTCTATTTGCACTATTTCATCTAATTCTTTTATTTTTCCCGCAATTATAATATCAGTTTTTTTTATTGCTAAGTCTAATAAAACTTTGTAAATTTCTGTTTCTCCCCTTAATACATCTACAAGCTTTTGGCTATTAGCCATTGCCAGCACACCCTTTTTAAATTTTTTTATTCAACAATATTCCCTTAAGAATAGCATCCGCCACATCTTCAGCTTTTACATTGTAAGTTCCTGCATTAAGCATTGCCTTTATGTTTTCAATCTTTTGATTCTTTATCTTTTCAAATTCATTTGAACTTTGTGCAAGTTTAATTGCTTCTTCTGATATCTCAACTTTATCCTTTATCTCCGCTTTCTTGCTAGCAACTTTTTCTACTGCATCTACTCGATAAACTGACATTATTTTTTCAATGTTGTTGTTATAAATTTTCATTTTTAACACCCCCGTACTACTACTAATATCGACTTAATAATTTAAAAGTTTAATATAAAAATCATTTTTTCTTTTTTTGATTCTCATAAACGTACAGTCTTTCTCCTGTTTGTTTTTCTTCTTCTTTGTCATCGGATTGAATCGAATAGCCTTTCATTAATTCCTTAGCTAATTTGGTTTTGCACTCGTCACAAAACCTACCTGTAAGTATTGGTTTACCACATCTTTCGCACCTAAGACCTATATTGACGTTATTAGAGGTTAAAATAAGCCTGCCTTCCTTTAAAAAATCCATTATTTTCTTTGTAGAAACCTGTGTGTTTTGAGATATTTCCAGCATGGTAGCAGAGGGATGTGTATCTAAATAATCCCTCACTTTCATAAAATCTTCTTCATCCTGTCTATAGCACACTGGACATAGGTCAATTCCTGTATACGTGTAAAGCCTTCCGCACCGTTTACAATTTCTTATTTCCATTTCCTTTCATCCCCTTTTTGATACTTCAAACTCCCCATCACATATTTTTGCCAGTTGCTATAGTAGCCACATATACATCTTTTGCCCCATTTTCTTTTAAGACTTTGGCACACTCATCCAAAGTTGCACCCGTTGTCAATACATCATCTACTAGTAACACATTTCTCCCAATGATTGTATCTTTGTAAGTTACTTTAAAAGCTCCCTTTACGTTTTCCATCCTTTCCTCTTTGTGCAAAGCTGTCTGAGTTGTTGTATTTCGCACTCTTCTTAAAGCCTTAGACATAAAAATATTCAACCGATAAGAAAGTTCTCTTGCCAAAAGTTCTGACTGATTATAACCTCTTTCATCAAGTCTAACTTTGTGAAGAGGGACAGGTACTATAACATCTATAGGCCAGTTCATTTTTTTAACTGCATCAGCCATATAGTCTGCAAAAAAAGGTGCTAATTCTCTCTTTTTGAAATATTTAAACTGCCCTATTAAGTCTTTTACAACACCATCGTATTCAAAAGGACTTATATTTTGTTTAAATTCATGTCCATGTTCTAAACAATCAAGGCATGTTCCTTCATAGTCTATTGGCTTACCACATATATTACACCTATCGTCCTCAATAAATTTTAATGCGGTTTTGCATTTGTCACATAAATACCCCGTTTTTATAGCAGCTTTACAAATAATACAGGTTGTTTTTGGTGGAAATAAAAGGTCTAAAAAAATCATCTTTATTGCCCCTTACCGCAATTGCTTTTCTTTTATTTTTTATATCGACATTATTAAATTAAAATTAATTAAAAAATTATCATTTTACAGTAAATTTTCTAGTTTACATACAAAAGCGTTTTTTTAAGTCTTGAAAGAAGCCCTGAATATCTTTTTGAAATTCTATTGTTGTCAATCATAAATTTCAAATATTTCTCTTGCCCTACCAAAATAACCAATTTCCTTGCCCTTGTAACAGCAGTATACAAAAGATTTCTTGTAAGTAACATAGGGGGGCCATAAGTAATTGGCATTATGACAACAGGAAATTCACTGCCTTGGCTTTTGTGGACTGTTATGGCATAAGACAAATTTAGTTCGTCCAAATCAGAAAAGTCATAAGTAACAAATTTTTCGTCATCAAAATACACAGTCAATTCCTGTAATTCTTCGTCTATTGATTGAATTATTCCTATATCTCCGTTAAACACTCCTTCCCCTTCTTCATCGCCTTTTTTCCATTTTATCTTGTAGTTATTTTTTATCTGCATCACTTTATCCCCCACCCTGAAGACAAATTCCTTCATTGTTTTTTCTGGTTTAGTTTTGTCGTGGGGATTTAATGCTTTTTGCAGTTCTAAATTTAAATTATGAACACCAATTATCCCTTTTCTCATAGGAGTGAGTACTTGAATATCATTAATAGGATGAAACCCATAAGCTTTAGGAAGTCGGTTTATGACAAGCTCCAATATAGTCTTTAATATATCCTCTTGTGTGTTGGCATTTATAAAAAAGAAATCACTATTTTTATCGTTATAGGTTGGATATTCTCCATTATTTATCTTGTGAGCATTTACTACTATCAAACTTTGCTTTTGCTGTCTAAAAATTTCTTTTAAACGTATCACTTTTACTATTCCACTGTCTATTATATCTCTTAGGACATTTCCGGCTCCAACAGATGGAAGCTGATCAGCATCCCCTACTAAAATCAGTTTTGCCCCTATAGGTAGGGCTTTTAATAAAGCATTCATAAGCAATATATCTACCATTGAAGCTTCGTCAACTATTATAACGTCGTATTTTAATGGGTCTTTTTCATTTTTGTTAAAGCCCTTCCCTTCTTCCTCCGAATAAGTATATTCTAAAAGCCTATGAATAGTCTTCGCCTCTTTTCCAGTAGCTTCCGTTATCCTTTTTGCGGCTCTTCCTGTTGGGGCTGCAAGAGCCACTTTTTTACCAGCTTTTTCAAAAATACGTATTATACAATTTATTATCGTAGTCTTTCCTGTGCCTGGTCCTCCCGTTATGACAACAACAGAATTTTTAACAGCTTCTTCTACAGCCAATTTTTGATTTTCTGCTAACAAAATACCTGTTTCTTTTTCAAAATTTCTAATTTCTTTTTGGACATCTATGCCTAAATCTTCATTTTCCATTAGTGTCATGTTAAACAATCTCTCTGCTGTGTGTAATTCAGCTATATAGTAAGGTATATAGTAAATTCCTACAGTATCATCTTCAAAAGTTTCAATATGTATTTTTTCATTTTGTACTAAAAGCACAAAAGAATCCTCTACTTCTTCTTCGCTCACTTCTAACAAACTTGCTGCTTCTTTTTTTAACAATTCTTTCGGCACATAGGTGTGACCATTTGCCGCATACTGCATCAAAACATATCGAGTACCAGAAGATATGCGATATAGAGAATGAGGGTCAACTCCTAGGCTCTCTGCTATTTTGTCTGCAGTTTTAAATCCTATTCCAAATATATCGTCAGCCAATCTGTAAGGGTTTTGCTTAATAATTTCAATCGCGTTGTTTCCGTATTCTTTATAAATCTTTATAGCCATTGCAGTAGAAATACCGTACCCCTGCAAAAACACCATCACTTCTTTTACGCCCTTTTGCATTTCATAAGCTTCACAAATTCTTTTTATCTTCTCATCGCTTAGACCTTTTATTTCTTTTAATCTTTCTGGTGCAGTTTCAATTATATTTAAAGAATCAACGCCAAATTTTTTTACAATTTTTCTTGCTGTAACAGGCCCTATTCCAGGAATTAAGCCAGAAGATAAAAACTTTTCTATTCCTTCCAAAGTGGTAGGAGCCAAAGTTTGATAATTTAAAACCTTAATTTGCTCACCGTAATCAGGATGTTCTATCCATTCACCTTCAATTTTAATTCTCTCTCCAATGTTTACAAAAGGCATATAACCTACAGCAGTGACTACTAAACCTTGGGTACTTAATTCTAAAACCGTATAACCATTTTGTTCATTTCTAAAAATTATTTCTTCAACTACACCCTCTATGTCAATCATAGCCGATTCTCCTGTTTTAATTCTTTTCTTTATTTAATTTTACCTTATATTTAAAGCAAATTAAAGCCAATTCATTTCTTTTTTTCAATTTTTGTGGTATAATTAAGGTAGCGAAGCGTTTACAAAACATAAATTCTATGGCATTTAAAAAAGATATATAAAAAATGCCAGAAGCCCGGGTTTACCCGGGCTTTCAAATTTACATTCCTGCCAATTTTCTTAATATATCTACTTTGTCTGTTTTCTCCCATGGGAGGTCTAAGTCGTGTCTTCCAAAGTGGCCATAAGCTGCAACTTGTCTATAAATAGGTCTTCTTAAATCTAAATCCCTAATTATAGCTGCAGGTCTTAAATCAAAAACTTGTTTTACAATTTCCGAAATCTTTTCATCTGATATTTTACCTGTGCCAAAAGTATCAATACCTATTTCAAGAGGTGTAGCAACACCTATCGCATAAGCTAATTGCACTTCACACTTCTTAGCAAGTCCTGCTGCCACAATATTTTTTGCCACATATCTTGCAGCATAACTTGCAGATCTATCAACTTTTGTAGGGTCTTTACCAGAAAAAGCTCCGCCCCCGTGCCTTGCATATCCGCCATAGGTGTCTACAATAATTTTTCTTCCTGTAAGTCCGCTATCACCTTGAGGTCCACCAATTACAAACCTTCCTGTGGGATTTACAAAAATTTTAGTCTTATCATCTATCATATTTTCAGGAATTATAGGTTTTATTACATGTTCAATAATATCTCTTTCAATAGTATCGTGATCAATCTCAGGTGCATGTTGAGCTGATACTACAACAGAATCTACCCTCACAGGCCTGTCATCTTCATACTCTACTGTTACTTGTGTTTTACCATCTGGTCTTAAATAGCTTAATGTCCCGTTCTTTCTAACTTCGGCAAGTCTTCTCGCAAGCTTGTGAGCCAGCATTATAGGCATAGGCATAAGTTCTTCTGTTTCATCACAAGCAAAGCCAAACATTAAACCTTGATCTCCAGCACCAATAGCTTCAATTTCTGAATCTGAAAGTTCTCCTCTTTTAGCCTCTAAGGCCTTGTCCACACCAAGGGCAATATCCGGAGATTGCTCATCAATAGAAGTGATAACTGCACAAGTATCAGCGTCAAAGCCGTATTTTGCTCTTGTGTAACCGATCTCTTCTATTACCTTTCTTACTACTTTCGGTATATCTACATAACATTCTGTGGTAATCTCACCCATTACTAAAACTAAGCCAGTAGTTACAGCAGTTTCACAAGCAACTCTGGCATACGGATCTTTTTTCAAAATTTCGTCTAATATTGCGTCCGAAATCTGGTCGCAAATTTTATCAGGATGCCCCTCAGTAACCGATTCAGATGTAAACAGTTTACGCATTTTATCTCTTTATTCCTCCTTAAAAGCAAAATAAAACCCCTTCCAAAAGAAGAGGCAAAACCCTCATCTTTCAGAAGCATGCTTCTGAGAGAATTAGCACCTTGTCCTATAGGACAGGTTGCTGGGTTTCATCGGGCTCTTTCCCTCCACCTCTCTTGATAAGAGCGTGTTATTAAATTTTCTGATGTCTACTATAACACACTTTATCTATTATGTCAAATATTTTTATAATAAAGGTGTCAAAAATCTATAGCATGTTAGGTTAGTTTTTCTCAGAAATAAAATTCTTGACAATATTTTATTCAAGCTCACTCACTATCCTTAATACTTCATCTGCCTGCATTGCAGCAACCGCTATGACCTTGGGTGCAAAAGGTTTTTTGTCATTAATTGATGTCACAAAATCGCCTATAATTGCAAAGTCCTTGCCACGCTTTATTTTAATATTTTCGCAGTCGCCAAACCCCGCAACCCCTGAGGCTAAAACCACTTTCTTACTATGCTCATGTGCTTTTCGAAAAATCAGTGTTTTTGTAAGCTCATTGTCAACAGCTTCAACAATTATATCATGTTGTAAGATTAGCTCATCTAGGTTCGATTCATCAATCTTTATGTTTTTAGCTTTTACATTCACAGATGGGTTTATTTTAGAAAGAATATCTTTAAGTGCTGACACCTTTTCTTCTCCCACTTGATAGAAAAAGTAGTTTTGCCTGTTGAGGTTTAAAATGTCTACCTTGTCAAAATCAACTATTGTGAGGTTTTTAATACCGCTTCTTACAAGCATTACTGCAATATTTGAACCAAGCCCACCACAACCAATGATAAGAATTTTCACTTTTGAAAGTTTTTCAAGCATTTTTTCATCAAAATAGTTTTTAAGCATCATGTCAAATAAGTTCATGCATTTTCACACCCCTTACCCAGTTTGTAACTTCAACTGTGAGTCCTTAAAATCTAATCGCAACTTTGGCAGACTTTAATCAAAAATCAATTCTGCCAACTTTCAGTGTGAAATTCTAAAAATTGTAAAAAATCTGTGGTATCTTTCTTTGGGCGCTTGCATGGGAAAAGGGCTGGACTTTTCGGATTTTTAAAGCTACCAGCCCTTTTTGATTCTAAGTCTACTATTGCTGGTTACAAATTCTCACAAATCTACAAAATGAGCACTCCTCAGTTGTTGTGACCTGACCGCAATTTTTACATTCTTTTAGCTCAAGCCTTTCTCTAACGTCCTGAAAATGCTTTTTGCCCTTTTCAAGGAAGCCACTTAAAAACCTTTGTTTTGTGCCAGGGCTTTCCTCTTCAAGTTTGTTTAGCACTTCTTTATAGAGAATTGAACGTGCCCCAACAGAATGAGGACACTCTTCATGCAAAAATTCAATCTTATTCAAAAGCACATAGTACATGTTTTCTCTCTCTGTTAAAGTATAAAGCGGCTTTACTTTCTTTATAAGTTTTGGATGAGTTTGAGGTAGCACTGGCCCTTGTCTTGCAAGGTACCCTTCTTCCCAGTTCAAGACATTGCCAAAAAGTGTTGCCGCCTCGTCGTCCAAATTGTGACCTGTTGCAACAGCTGAAAAACCTCCGTCATATGCCACTTTGTTGAACAAATATCTTTTAATTGACCCGCATACAGAGCAAGGGCTCCGTCTCAAAGTTTTTGAAAGCTTATATATATCAAGCCCAAACTCTTTTTTGATGTCTTTTACAATAAGTGGAAGGTTATTCTCCTTTGCAAATTTCTCAACAACCTCTTGCGACCTGTTTGAATATTCTCCAATTCCAAGATTTATATACATCGCAACCACATTGTAGCCTTCCTTAACTAAAATGTCCCAAAGAGCCATGCTGTCTTTACCACCAGAGACTACTGCTAAAACCTTTTCGCCTTTTTCAAACATCCTATTTTTTCGGATGTTTTTTAAAACTTGATTCTTGTAATAATGTAAAAAGCAATCAGCACAAAAAGCTGCATTATGTCTCCTTAGAACAATAACAGCCTTTTTTTTGCATCTTACACACTTCAATTATCAAATCCCCTTTCTATTAACCACCAGAGATTACTGATATTACTTCCACTGTATCCTCATCTTGAAGAATTTCATCTGGAGTAACAATCTCTCCATTTTTGACAAAAACATGTGACTCTAAGCTTATATTCAACTCTTTTGCAAGCTTTTCTACACTTTTTGCCCCTTTTATGGTAACTTGATTATTTTTCCCAACAAATATTATTGTCATTTTCAAAACCCCCTATAAAAAACTAATACTAAAAAGCAAATTAAAGCAAATTACAGTATTATTTATAACATACTTCGATTATGCCATCAAGATTTTTTAAAATAATGAGGGCTGCTGCATTTCTCTCTAGTGAAAATGAAGCAGAACCTTGAAGTTTCCATCTAAAAATTAGGTTAAAACTTGGTGTTGACTTTTATTTTCCTTGGTCTTATTATAAATTAGCATCTAAAAAAAGAGCATGCAAAAAGCACGCTCTTTTAGAATTCCACAAATTTCTCTTTTGGCACGCCGCAAATAGGGCACTTTTCAGGTAACACATCAACTGTTGTATAACCACATACAGGACATATGTAAACTTTTGATATTTTAATGTCTTCTCCTTTTAAGGCAGCTTCTTTTGCCTCAGTATACAATTTTGCGTGTATTTTTTCTGCTTCTATAGCATAATGGATGCTTTTTTTAGCACCAGCCTCTTCCTGCAGCTCTGCAACAGCGTTATAAGCAGGATACATTTCTTCTACTTCAAATGTTTCGCCTTCTATAGCTTTTTCAAGATTTTCAACAGTATTTCCAACTTCTCCAAGAGTCTTGTAATGATTTGTAGCATGTACCAATTCAGCATAAGAAATAGCTCTGAAAAGTCTTGCAATATTAGGTTTTCCTTCTTTTTCGGCCACATCCGCAAAAATTTGATACCTCATGTGGGCTTGGCTTTCACCAGCATAGGCTTCTCCAAGATTATGTTTTGTCATTTCTCTCATAAAAGGCTCCTCCTTCATTAAATTTTTATTAATAAATAATAATTTTCTCTTTCAAATAATATTATACTACATTTTTTTACCATGTCAAGACATTTAAAGGAGAAAATAAAAAAAAAAGACCTTTCGGTCTTCTTTTTCC
>NZ_JAFCAC010000042.1:0-58158 GCF_018588165.1 Thermoanaerobacter sp. CM-CNRG TB177 | reverse complement strand
CCTATGACCCCCTGCTTGTAAGGCAGGTGCTCTCCCAGCTGAGCTATACGACCACAATGGTCGGGATGGAGGGACTTGAACCCCCGACCCCATGCTCCCAAAGCACGTGCGCTACCAACTGCGCCACATCCCGACACCAGTGACGAAATAAATTATAATAGAAAAAATGAAATTTCACAATAGGCATAACTCATTAAAAACGACTATTTTGGCTATTTATCCTCTGTATACTTTAATTTTTTTAACTATACTCTCAAAATCTCTATTATACGCTTCAAAAATTAATTGTTTCAACTTTATTCACTCGGTAAATAATAATTGTTAGACGAATATTTATGCTCTTGTAATACACCTGTAATAATACAATGGTACAATTAACTAGTAAAAGAAAACATATGTAAAACATAATAAAAAACAACGGGAGGGATATAATTGAACATTAAAAAAATTCTATCTTTAGGTGTCAGCATTCTTCTACTGCTTTTAACCTTTCCAACTCAAAATGTAAAGGCCAATACATATACAATCCTTGACAGAAAAGAATTTACGCAAAATTTAAGCAAAGGAGTTGTACATAAAAATATAGTCTATTTTACAACTGAAGGATGGATAAATGTAAATGTACTAAAAGTGGATTTAACTGATAAATATACTGATGTATCGGTGATTTTCAATCCTTCGGGCATAAAAAACAGAATGTCTGTGCGAGACATGGCAAATACTTATGGTGCTGTAGCTTCTGTAAATGGTGATTTCTTCGATACAACAACAGGATTTGTAATAGGGGCAACAGTAAAAGATGGAAGGTTAATAACAGACCCTTCAAATATAGGAAAGTTAGCTACTTTTTCTATTGACGCAAATGGCATACCTTCAATAGAATATTGGTCAAAAAGCATGTCCGTTACTCTTCCAAACGGCACAAAACTTCCTCTTGCCGCAATAAATAAAATAAGCAGTACCTTTGAGTATTTAGTGATGTACACAAGGGACTGGTTTTCAACATCTCCAGGAGCAAATGAAAATGTACCTCAGTTAGTAGAAGTCGTCGTGGATGGTAACGACAGGGTATTAGAAGTAAGGCAAGGACAGCCTCCTGTCGAAATACCGCAGGACGGATATGTGTTAGCTGGTGCAGGCTATGTAGGACAAAATTTGCTCACTTTAAAGCCAGGAGATGTAATACAAAAAGATATAAGGACAAATCCGCCTTTTGAAAATCTTAAAATGGCTGTAAGTGGCGGTACAATTCTTGTAAAAGATGGAAAAATCGCACCTTTTACCCATGAAATAAAAGGCTATACGGCAAGATCGGCAATAGGCTATACTCAAGACAAAAAATATTTGATTATTGCAACTGTTGACGGCTCTTCAACCCGTGGAATGACACAGCAAGAAATGGCAAATTTAATGATATCTTTAGGTGCATATGATGCTTTGAATTTAGATGGCGGCGGGTCCACGCAGATGGCTGTAAGGCCATTGGGAGATACTGAAGCTAAGCTTGCGAACCATCCTCCTGAAGGCTATGAACGAAAAGTAGCAAACGGAATAGGAATATTTAATACAGCACCTCAAGGTAATCTATATGCCTTAAAATTAGAAGCATCAGATACTAACGTTTTTAAAGGACTTCATAGGACAATTACCGTAAAAGGATACGATGAAAATTACAACCCTGTCACAATTAATCCAGAAGAAGTTTTGTTTTCAGTAAATGGAATAACAGGAGTATTTAGTGGTAATACTTTTATGCCAACAAGCGTAGGAGAAGGTGTTATAACTGCAAGAGTAGGAAATGCTATTGGGACTATCAAGATAACTTCACTTGACAAACCTGTAGACATACGTTTTAATCCAGCTAATATAGTCATTGATAAAAACAAAAGCATACCTGTAACAGTCACTGCAAAGAATATAAAAGGCTATAGGGCCTTAATAGAGCCGCAAGATATTACTTGGGAGGTTTATAATAACGTTGGAAATATAGATAAAAATGGAATGTTTGTCTCATCTAATTTAGATGTAACCGGTGCACTTGTCGCAAATGTGCTAGGAGAAAAAGCTATTTTGCCTGTTAAAGTAGGGCAAGGTTCAGAATTTGACACATCAGTACTTCCTCATGTTACAGAATTTACGCAAATAGACCCATATAACAAAGAAGTAATTGTAAAAAACACTTATGATTCCTTTAAATTCATGGTGTTTGGTGATACTAAATATAACACCCTTTTGAAGTTGCATATATCTTTAAAAGCAGCAGATATTGCAAACGCGGAATACCCATTGGCTATATTCTTAGGAGATGTAAATGAAAAAGTGTTAAAAAACCTAAAAGTCAAATATATCACAACCGGTGATAAATACACAATGTATAATTATAACAATTCTACATTTATTGTGCTTAACAATCGCAGTGGAAGCCTTTTAAATCCGGATAAAAATCAATGGAGTTGGTTTAAAGAACAGCTTAACAACGTAAAAGGAGATAACCTTTTTATCATACTTCCCAAACCAGTATGGGGAAGCGATGGCTTCAAAGACGTTAAAGAAGCTACTTTATTTGAAGAAACTCTAAAAGAGTTCAAAAAAAATACAGGTAAAAATGTGTGGATTATATACAACGGCAAAAGCAAATTTTACACTACTTTAAATGATGAAATAAGATACATCACCACTTATGGAACAGACGTAGAAGGAAACACAAATGATATATACAATGACTTTGGTTTTATTTCTATAATGGTAAATGGCAAAGAAGTAAATTATCAGTTTAAAAATCTTATAAATAAATAAATTTTGTCAAATTTATAAACCCTTTCTAAATTCAAGAAAGGGTTTATTTTTTTGCAAAATATTCATTTGCTATTTCTACAAGGTAGCTGATCTCTTCCGAGGAAAGCTTATTTTTTAATATTTCCATTATTTTATCACTATCCTCTTGCGTTAAGCCTTTTTGAGCCATTTTCATAATTTCGCTCATATCATCTTTTCCTAATTTAAGGAGAATATTTATTACTCTAGCTTTTTGTGAAGGATCCATCTCATTTCGTACTTGTAAAATCTTTTCTAAAGTAACTATCACTCTATCATCATTACTATTTTCCTTTTGCGTTTTTTTGTTATTTTCTAAATCATAGGCTTCTTCCTCTTTTTGTTGGTTTTCGAGCCTTGCCATTTCTTTTTTTTCTTTGTCTTTTTTTGAATCAATAGGTTGTTCTTCTTTGCAACTATTATTCTCTTCTTTTGTAAGTTGTTCTTTATTTTTTTCCCACAAACTTTGTTGAGAAAAATAAATAGGTTCTTCAAAATTTGTCTTAAACATAAACATAGTAGTGAAAAGAGCGATTACAATAACCACAACTAAATAAAATTTTAGCCTCTTCAACATTAGTCATTCCTTTCACATAATATTACGCATTTTTATTATTTCTTGTTATAAAAATTTTAATTCAATTTATTTGTAAAGGAGGCTACTTATAGATGGAAGAATTAAGGCTTAAATATGACGACTCAAATGCAATTTATTTCATATCAAATTTTTTAAGTACATGTTTAAGTCCTAATTCGATTTTTTTGTGTATTGGCACAGACAGATTTATAAGTGATTCTTTAGGACCTATCGTAGGAAATCTACTGATAAAATCACTTCCACCAACTTATCATGTTTATGGCACTTTAAAGTCTCCAATCCACGCTATGAACTTAGAAGAAAACATAAAATACATAAAAAAGAAGCATCCTAACAGTAAAATTATAGCTATAGATGCTTCCTTGGGAGGAAAAGAAAGTATAGGAAAAATTTCAATAAAAAAAGCCCCACTATACCCTGGAAAAGGCGTGGGGAAAATACTTCCTTCTGTAGGAGATGTATCAATAGTAGGCATTGTCGATGTCTACGACTCATTTCTTTTAAGCTCAGTAAGATTAGGGTTTGTATTTGAGATAGCCGAAGTAATCGCTAAAAGCATCCAACTTGCCTTGAGATGCTGAATTTACTTAAGTTTTAATGGAACAGAAACGAGGTTTTGTACAGAACCATCTTTAGGGCTTAGAGAGAAAACCTGAAGAATGCCGTTTTGAGGCTCTTTTAAAGCTTTGTAAGAGATTATAGCTTCAAAATCTCCCCAAGAAGGAGCGCCAGCCGTAGCTTGTACAACAGTCTCACTTAAAATATTGCCATTGCTGTCAACAAGCCTTATATTTACATTTCCCTCAAATACTCTCGCTTTACCTATTACTTTGAAAGGACTTGTCACTACATCATTTTTAACTGGAGAAACTACTTTGATATTTGGTTCATAAGATATATTGCTTCTATCTGAAACTATTATAGCTCTCGCCTCTTTATCCTTGGTTAATATTATACCTAGCTCATCTCCTATTTTTATTTCTGCAAAGTTAATATCTTTTTCTGCATACTTAAATCCACCTTGGCTGTCATAGCCGACTTTTGCCTGAAAATGTATAATAGCATCAGGCAATACTTTTATATCCGGCCCTACTTGATTTTTCATATCCTGAGAATCCTGGTATTCCCTTTCAATTGTTATAATCCTGTTTTCATAATCGATAGCCTTCACTATACCGTATATAAAGGTCTCTCCTTCAGCAGGATTCGTTTCAGGTATTTCAGTAAACTTGGCCTTCACATTGTCAATAACCCAAATATAGTTGTCCCCTTTACCAAGAGGCTGAATTAATGTTATACTGTACATTTTATTGTTGTGTATCGCCTCTACATAAGCTACACCATTGTTTTCATTTTTTAATGTCAATTCATCTTCACTTCCAATTCCTATTATTCCGCCTTCTTGCCTAAGAAGTTGGATAGGGTCAAAACGCCACGTTTCTTTCCCTAAATCTGCTCTTTCTTGTAGTTTCTTTATCCTATCTGGGTTATTGTATACATCCCCTACCAATATCATTCTTTTTAAAGGATCTAAACCTATTTTGTATTTTCCTACTGCATCAATTTTATTTCCTTCCACTAGTATTTGAACGCTTTCGACTCCGGGTATATCAGTCAAAGCATTTACCAATGCAGCAACTCTTAATTTGTCTATCCCTTCATCTTCACTGTCCTGTAAAAATTCCTTAGAAAAGTTTACAAAAGCAATTCCCTCCTGCAATTCTATAGAAATTAGCTTTGTCCCATTAGGGAATACCGGTTTTGCGTATTCATCCGTTGGCCCTTTAATCATTTCAGCTACAACTTGTTTTAAAACATCAGCATCTTTAGAAATAAGTCTCCTTTCTAAAATAAGGCCATTCATTTTATCATTTAAAAAATAAAGAGAAATCTCTTTCGACACGTCTTGCACTATAGGCTTGGGATTTATAGGACTATTTTTTTCGCTGTTATTAACTTTCGCAAAGCACCCCGCCAGCGTCAAAACAAACATGACTATCAATACTAAGGCAATTCTTTTCACTTTTATTCCCTCCCTTTGGTTTAATCTTATTATACTTTTGTTACACAAACATTAAATAAACATAAAAAAATAATTAAAAAGTTTAATCCTTTTTCTTTTTAGGCAAAGTAATTCTAAATACAGTTCCTTCTCCCACTTTACTTTCCACTGTGACTTTACCTTCATGAATATCTATTATCTCCTTAGCAATAGCGAGTCCTAAGCCAAAACCACCACTTTTTTTAGACCTTGCAGTATCTCCCCTTGTAAATCGGTCAAATATCTTGGGAAGAGTTTCTTCACTTATACCCATACCATTATCCGCTATCGTAAGGTAAATATTGTTTTCATCTTCTTCTAAACCTACTATCACATTCCCTCCATCATGAGTGTATTTTATTCCATTTTCTACTATGTTATAGACCATCCTATAAAACCTGTCGGGATCAACTTCTGCAAAAACATTATTTTCCCCTTTAAATTCAAGGTTTATCTCTTTCGTTTTTGCAAGAGGGAGAAGACTTTCTATTACATCTAATATAATCTCGCTAATCTCACTTTTCCTAACTTTTACTGCTTTAATCTTATCCATTCTCGCTAATTCTAACAAGTCATTTACCAACCTTGTCATCCTATTCAGCTCTCCGTCCACATCCTTTAATATTTCTTTATAAAATTTTATATCTTGATTTTTGCTATTTATGAGAGATTCTATCAACGCTTTTACTGATGCCAGAGGAGTTTTTAGTTCATGAGAAGCATCTGAAACAAATCTTTTCCGCTCTTCATCTATTTTCATTAAACTGAAACTCATCTTATTAAAAGCATTAGCCAATTTTCCAATTTCATCATTGCTTTTTACCTCAACTTTGTAGTCCAATTTCCCTTGAGATAAAATATTTGTTGCTTCTGTTAATCGTTTTAAAGGATTAGTAATGTAAGAAGCCACTAAAAGGCTTAAAAGGCTTACCAAAAATCCAATACCTGTAAAAGTATATATCATGCGATATTTTATAGAGTTTAAAAGATCTATTATATTATCTATAGAAGAAGATATAAGTATTGCTCCTACTACATTGTTTTTTGCTATAACGGGAACTGCAGTATACATCGCCCAACCTACACCATTTATATCATGAATACTTGTAGAACCCTTGCCATTTAAAGCCTCTTTTATATCGCTGTAATCCTTTATTACTTTTCCTTCAAATTCCTTTGAGGAAGCAGAATCTACCAATACTCTTCCATTTATATTAGTGAAAAGTATTCTTGAATTTATTTGTTTTGCATACTCCATTATAGTGGGCTCAATCAAATAAGAAGAAGTAGTACCTACAAATCTTGATACAAAATTAGATACCATATTGGCTTGCATTAAATTATTGACTCTGACATTGTCTAAATAGCTTCTTTCAATATAACGGTAAAGATAAAGCCCAGTTAATGCCAATGAAATTATTAATATTATTAAATATAAAGAAAAGATTTTCCACCTTAAACTCATTTTATCACCTTTACTTCATATAGTATCCTGCACCCTATTTGGTGAAAATATATTGAGGATTTGCAGGGTCATCTTCAATTTTCTCCCTAAGTTTTCTCACATGCACTGTAACAGTATTTGTATCACCGTAAAAATCAAATCCCCATATCAAGTCTAACAATTTATCTTTCGTATAGACTTTTCCTGGATTAGAAGCTAACAACACTAAAATTTCAAATTCTTTATTTGTAAGCTCAATTCTCTTCCCTCTCTTGTAAACTGCTCTTTCGGGAATATTTATATAAAGTTCTCCCCTTCTTATTTCATCTTTACGCTTAGTATAAGGATTTGTAGCTCTTCTTAAAAGTGCTCTTATTCGCGCAGTAAGCTCTCTAGTATTAAAGGGCTTCGCTAAATAATCATCAGCTCCTATTTCTATCCCTACAATCTTGTCAATATCGTCTCCTCTTGCAGTAAGCATAATTATGGGAATATTTGAAAAAGTCCTTATCTCTCTACATACCGAAAAACCGTCTAACTTAGGAAGCATAATATCTAAAATTACAAGGTCATAATTCCCTAAACGAACTTTGTCAAGCCCTTCTTCTCCATCGTAAGCGGCGTCAACTTCAAATCCTTCTTCTTCTAAAGAAAGTTTTAAACCTTTTACAAACATCTCTTCATCATCTATAATTAACAATTTTTCCATATATACCTCCCTCCTGACACCAGTATACCACAACAATTTATAAAAAAAATAGCCTTATCGGCTATTTTTTTCTTCTCCAAAGCCAGTAGATTCTCTTACAATCAACTGATGAGGCAAAATAACATGCATTTCTTCAATAGGTTCTTTTGCTAAAAGTTTTGTTAAAAGTCTCATGCTTACAGCCCCTATGTCATAAGCAGGCTGTTGTATTGTAGTAATCGTCGGTCTAAAAATAGTAGAAATGTAAGTATTGTCAAAACCTACTACATGGATGTTTTCTGGCACTTTAAGATTTGAGTCAAATATGGCGTTTATGGCAGCAGCTGCCATATCATCTGATGCTGCAAATACTGCATCTACCTTGTATTCTAAAAGCTTTAGCATAGCTAAATACGCTTTGCGAGTTTTAAACTCTCCTTCTACTACTAATTCAGGATCATATTTTATGCCGTGTTCTTCGAGAGCTCTCTTGTAACCTTCAATCCTTTGAAGCCCTCCTATAGGGTCATGCATAGGTCCTGAAATCATACCTATTTTTTTGCGTCCTAAAGAAATCAAGTATTTTACTGCGTCGTATGCAGCTTTTTCATTATCAATCATAACACTAGGAAATCTCTTATCTTTGTCCTGAGTACCTGCCAGCACCACTGGTACACCAAATTCGTTAAACGTTTGTATAACACTATCCCTTACTATATCCCCCATAAAGATAATTCCGTCTACTTGCTTTTCTCCTAATATTTCTATATATTTGACTTCCTTTTCCTCTTTTTGGTCAGTATTGCACAAAAATATGTTATAATTATACATCGCAGCAATATCCTCTATTCCTCTAACTACCTCAGGATAGAAAGTACTAGAAATATCAGGGACTATAAGCCCTATAGTATGAGTCTTTTGGATCTTTAAACTACGTGCTAACGCATTAGGCTTATATCCTGTCTTTTTTATAGCCTCTAACACTCTCTGCCTCGTCTCGTCTGTAACAACAGCACTGTTATTTAATACTCTAGAAACCGTAGCAATTGAAACCTTTGCTTCTCTCGCCACATCTTTTATCGTTGCACTCATTGTACATCACTCCCAGGATTAATCGTTTTCGCTTTATGTTATTTTACTTTTTAAAAAGAATTTTGTCAATAGATTTTTTCAATTTTTTTCATTCATTTTCATGAATTTTTTTGACTGACTCATCTTTTAACTCTATTTTTTGTTCTTTTTCGTAAAATAGAGGCAAAAAAGAGAATAACATATATAAAATCCCAACAAATATAATAACCAAACTGATAAATTTTATAATCATACCTTCCATGGTCATCACCTAAAATAAAAAAATATATTACCGCCTGGCGGTAATATATTTTATTCCCTTTTGTTTAAACTAGTTACTATACTGCTACTGTCTTTTTATTTAAGAAAAATTTATCTATTGCATGAGCAACTCCATCTTCATCATTTGATAAAGTTGTATAATCCGCTTTTATCTTTACAATGTCAGGAGCGTTCCCCATAGCTACTCCCAATCCTGCATATTCTATCATTGACAGGTCATTTAGATTGTCTCCAATCGCCACTACCTGCTCTCTTTTTATACTGTACATATTGGCAAGAGTTTTTAAAGCATTGCCCTTGCTTACTCCTTTTGCATTAATCTCTAAATGTCCTCCTCCAGAAGTAGAAATGGTTAATCTTTTTGAAATTTCGTCGTAAATTTCTGCATCAATAGAAATAGGATTTTTCATATCATTTATCGCATAGATTTTAGCCGTCACGCCTCCCGTCCTTTTAAGAAATTCCTCTAAATTCCCCACCGCATTTACAGTAACATTGTTAAAAGAAAGGTACCACTCTACTCTATCAGTTATTTCTTCCACGTATAGCTCATCATCGATATAGAGGTTTATATGATATCCAATTTCTTTTAACAATCTTATCGCAAATATCGCATCTTCTGTCTGTATAGGATTGTAATAGTACACCTTTTTAGTATAAATATCTTTTATTAAAGCACCATTATAAGAAATCACTGGAGCATTAATATTAAGCTCAAGAGCATAAGGTAGTATAGAAGAAAACATACGTCCAGTAGCAATAGTAAAAATGACTCCCCTTGAAATCACCTCTTTTATTGCTTCTTTATTTTTATCAGAGATTTCAGAATTACTATTTAATAAGCTCCCATCAGCATCTGTGACAAAAAGTTTATACATATTCTTCAACCCCTATTTTTTATTTATCCCTCATCTATATTATAACAGTTTGTAAATTTACATACTATATCATAAATTGTTATAAAACGTTACCACTGAAAATTTTACATTATAAAAAGTTTTTTAACAAACTTTATGGTAAAAGATTGGAATAAATGTAAATGAATATTTTCAAAACCCATCAACAATACTATATATGAAGACTTAGAAAGGGTGACATTATGTTAATACTGTTTTTCCGCACCTTAATTTTATACGCTCTTGTGGTAATATTTATGAGAATTTCAGGAAAACAACAAATAGGTCAGCTTCAACCCTACGAACTAGTTATCGCAATCATGATAGCAGACTTAGTAGCAATCCCTATGCAAAACAAAGGAATCCCTCTTTTATCAGGTATTATACCTATCTTAACCCTTTTAGTCTCACAACTTTTTTTATCCTACTTATCAATGAAGAGCTTAAGAGCAAGAGCTATAATTTGCGGTACACCTACTATTTTAATTGAAAAAGGTAAAATCCTAACGTCTCAACTTCAAAAAGAACGTTACAATATAAATGACCTTTTGGAAGAATTAAGAGTAAAAGGTTACCCTAATATAGCCGATGTGGAATATGCAATACTTGAAACAAATGGCAGTTTAAGCGTTATACCAAAGAGCGACAAAAGGCCTGTAACTCCTCAAGACCTAAATTTAACTCCCCAATACGAGGGATTACCACTTCCTATAATAATAGACGGAAGAATTATGCATCAGAATATGCAGAAAGCAGGTATTGATATGGAATGGCTAAATGAACAGCTGAAAATGTGGAAAATACAAAATGTCAAAGAAGTACTCTTTGCCTCTTTAGACACCAATAAAGTTTTAACTGTTTACAGAAAGGAAGATTAAATGTGCGATATGTAGTTCCTTTGATGATATCTGTCGTTATTTTTATAGTGCTTTTAGATATTATATCTTTTAAATACCTTGATAAAACCTCTGAAAATTTAAATAAAATGTTAACAAAAGTGCAGCAAAACATAGAAAAAGAGCATTGGGAAGAAGCACAAAAAAACATAAAAACAGTAGAAAAAGAATGGAAAAATATAAATAAAAAATGGGCAATGATAATAGAGCATAGAGAAATTGATGAAATAGAAATAAACATGGAAAAACTAAAAAGTTATGTGGATACGAAAAATAAAGACCTAAGCAGTGCACAGCTTAAAGCTATTAAAATGTTAATTAGGCATATACCTCAAAACGAAAAACCTATTCTTGAAAATATCCTTTAAATCTGTAACTTTATAAAACAATGTGTTATAATATATAGGCATAAAAACCCTTTTTAAAAGAAAGGGGGAACAACCATGACATCACCAATAACTACAAAACGCGTAATAATAGGACCAGACAATTTTAAAAAAGTAGTGGATCTATCTTCTCCCTCTAAAATTGGGCTTCCAAAAGGTCAAATTGACACAGAATTCTTGTCTCAAATAAAACCTGGAAATAGCTTTGAAGTACAAGGAGTAAAATATTATGTACTTAACTGCGATACATTTGATTATATAATGCACTATTTAAAGCGTCAAACACAAATTATCTATCCAAAAGAAGCAAATTACATTGCGATGCGCCTTGACATTTTTCCAGGCAAAAGAGTAGGTGAAGCTGGAACTGGTTCTGGTGCTTTTACTGTATACCTCTCTCGTATTTTAGGGCCTTATGGAAGAGTATATACATATGAGCAAAGAGAAGAATTTTATAAACTGGCGCAAAAAAATCTCAGGGAGTTTTCGGAATTTGATAATGTCATAATGTACAATAAATCTATAAATGAGGGAATCAAAGAAAGAGACTTGGACGCATTTTTCTTAGATGTTAGAAAACCGTGGGAAGTTTTAGAAGAAGTAAGGAAAGCGCTAAAACCTGCAGGACACCTAGGAATATTAGTTCCCACTACAAATCAAGTATCTGAAAGTTTGGCTGCACTTGAAAAAGCTGGCTTTTATATTTCAGAAGTCAGTGAAATTATACTTAGAAAATATAAATTAAACCCTCAAAGGTTAAGGCCAGAAGATTTAATGGTAGGACACACAGGGTATCTCATTTTTGCAAGGAAGCTAGAATAGTAATTGTCTTTATTGACTACAAAATCCCATTGTGCTATTATTCCAAAAGTGGTGGTATCTTTATAGAACCACACACTTAATAAAAATTCAATAGGGCTCATTTCGGCCCCGCCAGGATCACAAGACCGGGACGGGAAATAAAGAAGATTTACCTTCCCATCCGTGGAAGGTTTTTTGTCTTAATTAAAAGGAGGGAAAACTATTGAAAATTGGATTTATCGGGGCTGGTGTTGTAGGAACAAGCCTCGCTTTTTTGTTATCCCAAAAGGGTATTAATATCTCAGGTTTTTTAAGTAGAAATTTAGAATCAGCCAAAAAATCGGCTGAATTTACACAATCTAAAGCCTTTTATAATTATGAAGAGATTATTACAAATGCTGATGTAATCATAATAAGTACAAATGACAGTAGCATACCAGAAGTAGTAAACAATTTAAGTCAACACAAAGAAATACTTAAAGAAAAAATTTTTGCTCACTTAAGTGGAGCTTTAAATTTAGAAGTTTTAAATCCTCTTAAAGATGAAAATAATTTTATCATGGTAATGCATCCTATACAAACGTGCCCCTCTGTATCAGCAGCTTTAGAACTTCTTCCAGAATCCTATTTCACTTTAGAAGGAGATGAAAAAGCAGTTGAAATTGGAAAAGAAATTGTAAATAAAATATCAGGTAAATACATAGTTTTAAACAATATAGTAAGACCCCTTTATCATGCCGCTTGTGTTGTAGCCTCAAATTACCTTGTAGCTCTTTCAAAATTTAGTTTGCTTCTTTTAAAAGAATCAGGCTTTCCTTTTGAAGATTATCCTGAGGCCTTAATCCCTTTAATGGAGGGAACTTTAAAAAATATAAAAGAAAAAAGCACAACTGATGCTTTGACAGGTCCTATAGCAAGAGGGGATGTAAACACTGTAAAACTTCATCTTGAAAATATAAAAGATCCTAGTCTTGAAGAACTTTATAAAAGTTTGGGTAAATTAACTCTTGAGATTGCTTATGAAAAAGGAAGTTTTAACGATGAAAAATATTTTGAATTGGAGGGTATATTAAATGGAGGAAAAAGTATCAACTCTCACACTAAGGAAATTTAAGAAAGAAGGAAGAAAGATAACAGCTTTAACTGCTTATGACTTCCCCACAGCTAAAATCCTTGACAATTGCGGAATTGACATGATTTTAGTAGGAGATTCTCTCGGGATGGTGGTTTTAGGATACGAAAGCACAATACCTGTCACAATGGAAGACATGATACATCACACAAAAGCCGTTTCAAGGGCAGTCAATCGTGCATTTATAGTTGCTGACATGCCTTTCATGTCATATCACATATCTAAAGAACAGGCTATGACTAATGCTGCAAAGCTTATTGCAGAAGGCGGAGCTCACGCTGTAAAGTTGGAGGGTGGAGAAGAAATAGCTTCAATAGTCAAAGCCATAGTAGATGCAGGAATACCAGTGGTAGGTCATCTCGGTCTCACTCCTCAATCAGTCCATCAATTGGGAGGGTATAAAGTCCAAGGCAAAGAAAAGGAACAAGCAAAAAAGATTTTTAACGATGCCAAAGTATTAGAACAAGCAGGTATATGTGCCCTTGTGCTTGAAAGCATTCCAATGGAGCTTGCAAAAAACATTACAGAAAATATTTCAGTTCCAACTATTGGAATAGGTGCCGGTCCTTACTGCGATGGTCAAATCCTTGTCACCCACGACATGCTGGGAATAACTCAAGGTCATAGGCCTAAATTTGTAAAACAATACGCAGATATTGAAAAAATAATGATTGATGGCATAAATGCTTACATTAAAGAAGTACAACAAGTCTTATTCCCAGATGAAGAACATTCTTTTACTTTAGAAAAGAGGGAGAATAAATGATAGTAACAGATAAAATTAGTAATGTAAGAAATATAATTAAAGAACAAAAATTGTCAGGTAAAAAAATTGGACTTGTACCTACAATGGGATATTTGCACGAAGGCCATTTGTCCCTCGTAAGAATTGCAAAAAAGCATTCAGATTTTGTAGCTGTAAGCATATTTGTAAATCCAATTCAATTCGGACCTAATGAAGACTTTGATAGATATCCTCGAGACTTGGAAAGGGATTTAAAACTTCTTGAAAAAGAAGGCTGTGACCTTGTTTTTGCTCCTTCTGTAGAGGAAATGTATCCTTCTGAACTTCTCACAACGGTAAATGTAGATAAAATCACTGAAAAACTTTGTGGAGCTTTCAGGCCCGGTCATTTTAAAGGCGTCACAACAGTTGTGGCAAAATTATTTAACATTTTCACACCAGACATAGCAGTTTTCGGGCAAAAAGATGCACAACAAGTTGCAGTGATAAAGAAAATGGTGGAAGACTTAAATTTTCCTGTAGAAATAATTAAAGCCCCTATTGTAAGGGAAAGTGACGGTTTAGCAATGAGTTCAAGAAATGTATATCTAAATCCTGAAGAAAGAAAAGCAGCCCTAATACTTTCAAAATCTCTAAAAGAAGCTGAAAAATTACTTCTAAATGGCGAAAGAAATGCTAATACTATAATAAAAAAAGTAAATGAAGTCTTAAACTCAGAGCCTTTGTGCAAAGTGCAATATGTCTCCTGCGTTCATCCTGATACATTAGAAGACTTAACTTATATAAAAGATAAAGCACTTATTGCAATAGCTTGCTTTATTGGGACAACAAGGCTTATAGATAATCTATTGTGGGGGGAAAATATATAATGCAAAGGTTTATGATGAAATCTAAAATACACAGAGCAATTGTAACAGATGCCAACTTAAATTACCAGGGTTCTATAACAATTGATAAAAATTTAATGGAACTTGCTGATATAATGCCAAATGAAAAAGTACAGGTTTTAAACATCAACAACGGTGCACGATTTGACACTTACGCAATAGAAGGCGAAAGAGGCTCAGGTACAATATGCATAAACGGCGCAGCAGCAAGACTATGTCAGGTAGGCGATATAATCATCATAATATCTTATGCAATAATGGATGATGAGGAAGCCAAAAATTATAAGCCTAAAGTAATATTTGTAGATGAAAACAATAAACCAGTAAATATGTAAAAATTTAATGGTACAAGGTACCCATTTAATGTACCTTGTACCTTTAAATATAAGCCCCTTGCTTTAATAAAATGTTTCTCAGCATTTTTACATCCACATTCCAAACTTTTGTATCTTCTTTTGCTGCTATAGCTGCTGCCGTACCTGCAGCTTGACCCGTTGCCATAGCAATTGGTGAAACTCTTATTGCTGCATTTGCTTCATGCGTTGATGATATGCATCTACCTGACACAAGTAAATTATCTACTTTTTTACTATACAAACTTCTATAAGGTATATCGTAATCACTACCCTTTTTAAGTTTCATGTAAACAACGCCCTCACCCTCCGGTGAATGTATATCAACAGGATAACCCCCTTTTGCAATGCAGTCATCAAAGCGCTTGTTTGAAACAAGGTCTTCAGCTGTTAATATGTATTCACCAATTATTTTCCTGGTTTCTCTCACTCCTATTTGCGGACCTGTTGAAATCAATATACTATTTTCAAAACCAGGTATTCTTTTTTTCATAAAGTTAAACAACTCAATGGCTTGATTCCTTCCGATTATTTCACCTTTGGTTAAATCTTTTATATCTGTACCATTTAGCCTTTGTACCCTTGTCATGTTTACTATAACTTCACCTGGTGTATTTGTTTCAAAAAATAACACCATGTCTCTTTCAAAATTTATTTCTCCTTTTTTTCTTGCTTCTTTTAGTATAGAATAAAAGCCGTTTACTGATAGTCTTTTTGCTTTTATGATTTTTTCTTTATCTACCATTCTAAATTCTGTTGGATTATTTATCATGTATTCTTTTATCTTTTGTATATCTACATTACCAATTCTTACATTCATTGTCATTGGTTGTGCCAAGTTATCCTTGGGTCGTCCTAATAAATAATCGACACCACATCTTACTGCAAGGTCTGCATCTCCTGTTGAATCTATATAAATTTTGCTTTTTATAGTCATTTCCCTTGATTTATTCACAATTTTAATTGATTTTATTTTACTTCCATCCATCTCAACGCTCGATAAAAAACTGTGATATAGTATTTCTACACCACTATCTATTAGCATCTTTTCTAAAACATATTTCATAAGTTCTACATCAAAGGGTGTTACAGTACTTACAAATCCAGTTGTATCTATTACGTGGCCAGGACTTCCTCCTATTTTTACAAGATTATCTACTATTTCTTGTGGTATCCCCCTTACCACCTGCCTGTCTCCCGCATGAAAAGTCATCATGGGCCCAACACCCATATTTGTAAGTGAACCGCCGGGAAATCCATATCGTTCAATTAATAGAGTTTGAGCTCCATTTCTTGCAGATGCTATTGCTGCTACCGTTCCTGATACTCCACCCCCTACAACCACTACGTCATATAATTTCACTATCACCACCTACCATATATCATAAAATTCTTTTACAAAAGCATGAGCCGCTATTTCACTTAATGCTCTTAATCTTCTTTTTAGTATAAATGGACCAATTTTTATTTGTATCTTTTTTATTTCACTTGTTAATCCAATATATTCGGCCTCTAAATGGTGAAAATATTCGTGAGTTAGAAATAAATCTACAATTTTTTCATTATCTTTCCAAAAGAAATATTTGTCTGGTATAGAAGGGATAAATACGTTTTGTATATTTTTTTTGTAAATGGTAATCTTTCTTTCTTTACTGTTATAATCGCTAAAAATAGTATAGGCAGGGTTATAACTTTTTTCATCTGTTTCTATAAGTATGTTTTCTTGAAATATTAGTTGTTTTATGTCTTTGCCTTTTATTTTTTCTGCCTCTTTTATCCCTCTATTCCATGCTATTTCTAATATATCATCAAGATTAAGGTCGGATATTCTATTGTAATATATATCAAATTTTAATTCCTGGGCAATTAATTGTTGTTTATTAAGAAATACAGAGGGTACCATTTCATCACCTTTTGCTTAATAATATGAGTATTCGGTCATTATCAGATAAGCCACTTATTTCTACTTTTGCCAGTGAAATTATTTGTTCTTTGTCGATAAGTCCTGATAGGTCTACTATTCTATTTGGCAGTATGATAAAGCAATCAGGGATTTCAGCTCCGCCATCGCCATAAAATATGTTTTGCTCTAATGCTTTGTTTAAATCATTTTCAAAGGTTTTAATGGTTGTTCTACATACTTTGCCGTTATTTTTGTGAAGTCTTATAACCCCTTCTTTGTTTATTACTACTACTCTTTCCTGCTTTTGTGATAATAGCCCAAATAATCTTTTCCTGTCTTCTATTCCTTTTATGATATACATTGAACCTGTTTTATCGATTATTTGAAGGTTTTTTGTCGATTCTAATTTCATTACCTGAGCTGCTATTTTCTTTATTTCTTCTTCTCCCAAGTTTTTGTTTAATATGTCTTTGGAACGTAATTCTGTAGCTCCTGTAGCAATTGCTCTTACTATATTTTTTTGTGAGTCTATTTCTACGTATATTTCTACCGTTTCTTCTAATGCCCCTGATCTTATTACTGCTTCTTTTGCTTCATTTCTTATTGACAATATATCTTTTTCAGTGGGATTTTGTATTGTGCGCTCTACTATTTCTCTTACCATCGCAAGGGCTACTCCTATTGTAGAGATTACCTGAGCGTTTTTGGCTATTCTATGGTGCATACCCATAATTTTTGCAACATAGGGAACTATTGAAGCACTTCCTCCTCCTCCACCTACAAGTATTGTCGTATCTTTGTCAAGTTTGTAATCATTAAGAAGTTGTTCAACAACTTTTGCTACTTTCATGCTGGCAATATTCATTATCCTCTCAGCTACCTCTTCAATTGTTTTATTGAGTTTTTTAGCAATTGGTTCTAATGCCTTTCTTGCAGCTTCTCGATTACCATAGGCGTAATCTTCTGGTTTTACATATCCTAATACGTTTGCCGCGCAGGATACAGTTACCGCAAATATTTTGCCATTTTTACTTTTGATTGCAACATAATTACCGGGATCATTCTTTTTTGGTTTTATATATACTATTTCAGGTTCTATTATTTCTTCAGGATCGCTGTAAACTGCATATGGTAAACCTGCAATGTGGGCGCTTCTCGGTCCAACGTCTTCTATGTCTTTGTCACCCAGCCTTATCATACTTCCTCCTGCTATTCCCACCGTTCTTACGTCAAGGGAGTTAAGATATGTTTTATGCCCACCAATTTCTGCATAATTTACCATCACTTTACCTGCCTTTATTGCAGAAATGTCTGTACTTGTTCCACCAACTTCAAGGAATATGCCATCAGATATTTTTTCATACATCAAAGCTCCTGCTACACCTGCAGCAGGCCCTGAAAGAAGTGTTAATATCGGTCTTTTCCTCACTTCCGCTATATTCATTACTCCACCATCGCCTCTCATTATCATGAGAGGTGCTTTTATGCCAGATTTTTTTACGCTATCTTCTGTCATGTTTGCTGTCTCTATCATTTTGGGAAGTATACATGCGTTTATTGCTGCAGTCCTTGTCCTTATCTTTAATCCATATAGCTTTGTTATTTCATGCGTTGCCGTCGCTGGAAGCCCTTTTTGCTCTGCTATTTCAACTATTTTATTTTCAATGGTAGGATCATCAACTGAAAAGGCCTGTGCTGCAACGATTGCCCCTATCTCTTGATTTTTGAATTCTTCAATTTTCATTTCTACCTTTTTTTCAAATTCCTCATCTAATTCAATATATTGACTTACAATTTTTAATATCTTACCTGGTGCAAGTTCTATATCTTGTATATTTGTATCGCTTTTTACTTTAATACCCTCAAGCCCTTTCCCTGCAGCTATAATGCCAACAGGAACAACGTCACCTTCTAATAATGCATTTGTCGCCTGTGTTGTCCCATGAGCTATAAATAAAACATCTTCCGGATTTATCTTGTGTTCTTCCATGAGTTTTACAAGGGCTTCTATAATGCCTTTTGCAACACCTTCTTTCGCAGTATGTGTCGTCGGTACCTTTATTGTCCCTATCAATTCATAAGTGTCATTATCTATAGCAACTGCATCTGTAAATGTTCCTCCAACATCTATCCCGATTCTTACTTTCAATACTATCTCCTCCTTCTAAAAATCACATTAAAGCCTGTCGATAGCTTTCCTATATTCACTTGTAACTCTTTCTAATTGATTTGGACTATTACCTGTAACTATAGCACCAATCATAAAACCTCTAACACCAATATTATAAAGGTCTTCCACTTCTTCCGGCAAGATAACCCTTTGAGTAGGTACAACTACAGGTTTATTAACATATTCAATTATTTTTCTATACCTTATTAAATCAGCTAAATAAATAATATCTTTTTTATCATCTGGCAACATATCTGCTTCGATTACATCAACATTCAAATAATTTAACGTCTCTATTTCGTCGATTGTATAATCTCGAGTTATTGTAGACATTATTGTAAATCCCGATTTATATATATATAAAGGCATGTGGTGAACGAACATCGATATAAAATCAAAACCAATATCTTTTAATATTTTAATTTCTTCTTTTTCAATACAAGATTCATCTCCCCCTGGCACAATGCCTACAGGTATGTTGACTTTTCTTACAATTTCCTCTAGAATATCTACTTGTTCTATTAGTCTTGGAAACCTATTGCCACTTGCTCTATGAAAAACATTTGTATGGACCTTAATTGCATCGGCACCACCATTGACTGCCGCCAAAGCAAGTTCTAAAGTATTTTGAGGAAGGCTTACAACAAGTGTCATTTTATTGCTTTTTAACCTTTCAATCAATCTCATAATAATATCACCCCTCTAGAAAAATTTATATTTGAACTTTAACATCCACTTTTATTTCAAATGTCCTATTCCATGGAAAAGAGCATTCAATGTGATAATCTTTTATTTGCAAATTTTCTAAAATCTTAATAGGTTTATTTAATATTGATTTTTTAATAATCTCATCATGTTTTTTCATAAGTTCACATAATATCATATTATAATTGTATCTAAACTCTTTAAATAAATGGATATTTTCTCCTTCCTTTTGTAAAATTTTATTTATTTTTGGGCGAACTATGCTTTGGTATAAAAAGTCATCATAAAACCTTTCTATAAGAAATTCAAGAAATAATTTACTGTCCTTATTCTCTTCATATAACAAAGCATAAAATAAGAGTCCTGTCCCAATACTATTTGAAGCCGTATTCCAGGCTGTATATCCATATATCTCATGTAATATGTCGTTTCCCGAAAGAAAATAAATAAGTTCTTTCCAGCCTCCATTGGCATGACATAAATCAAATATTATAATTTTGTGATTTTTTATATAGGCATCTAGTTCTTCATCATTTATATAAACATCTTCAGCTTTAACACCCTCAAGATATTTATAATGGTCATCATCAATCCAAATAATGTCATCAAATATTTTAGGCGTTATTATATATAAAATTATCTGATCATTTACTTCATTTATATCAAAACCAGCGGCTTTGATATGCAAATCTAAAGTTTCGTAAATTGGTATGTTTTCGTATTGTGCTACTACATATTTTAGACGATCATTATCATACACTAACCTCCCAATTTTCATTCTTGAAATATCATTCAATACCCTTACAAATAAAATCTGACCAAACTCATCAGCACCTGGCATCATCATTATCTTTTCTTCAAGACCTAATTCTCTTATTTTTGTAAGCAGTCTTTCCTGCTCTAAAAGATGAATTCCTATTTTATCACAATCTTCTTGACCTAAAACCAAAAAATCTATTATTCCCTCATTTACCAAATCGATTGAGATATTATTAACTTCATGATTGCGTCTTCTGGCTTTTAAATAACCATCAAGAATAGACTTAGGAATTATCTTTTCAAGCTCTTTTATTCTACTAAAATTTTCGTGTTCATTATAAGCTAGGGAAGAATATTCATTAATCAGTTTCCAATATTCATATGTTTTTTCGTCTTTCACACTTATAGATGTTCTCATAATTATATTAAAGGCATATACCTTGCAATTACTATTATTCTTTTTAAACTCTCTAATAGATTCTGCAAACCCATACGGAACAACATTTAAATTCATTTCTCTACTTGCAATTAAACCACCATAGGCTAACATATCTATAGATAAAATAAGATAATCTACATTACGGAGATTCATCAACCACTTTCTTATATATTCTACATCCCCATGAGTAGTAAATTTACCCAGCTTTTCTTCAGTCGGTGTAATAATATCTATTCCCTTGATTTTAGCTGCTTTTAATATAAAATCATAATTGCAGGGTCTGTTGTCAAGCGGAATATACGCTATCTTTAGCACTGTATCTGCCCTCCTCAAAAAATTTATAGTTATATTATCCTATAAAGGGGGGGGAATAACCTCCCCCTTTTCCTTCTTTTTACCATTTAAAAAGCGCTACATATATAATATCTAACAATACAACAATTAACATATATGGTAATGTCTTTTTCAGAATGGTTGTTGTATCTGTATTTGTAAAGTATGCAGTCCAAACGTTATGAGTATTAGTAGGGTCACACACACCTTGAATATTGCCTGTAGCAATCAATGCACCCATAATAGCTTGAGGAGGTAATATACCTGCTGAAATCATGAGGGCAGCAACACCACTCCCTAGTCCCCATAAGTTTAAAGGTCCTCTGTAAAGTGCCAATGGTGATAGTATCACAAAAAATAATACATATCCAATTTTCGAAGTTGGTAAAATTTTGGAAATAATTGGAGAAATTAGTGCTGCAGTTGTTTTATCCATAACAGCGAGTAAAAGCATACCAATCCCTATCATCAAACCTAGTGCAGGTGCGACATCCTTTATCCCCTCAATTATTGAACTTGTAAGTAGATTTTTTATTTCGCGGGGTCTTGTTGTCAAAATACCATAAAGAATACCTATTAACATTGCTGATATTATATCTATCTGAATTGGTTTGCCTTCTGCATCTTTAAAGATTAATGGCCATATGAAAAGGAGTAAAACGGGTATGATTGGCGTCAAAAGAGCATACCAAGAAGCGCGAGGCTTTTCTTCCTGAGTTTCTGTGGGCATTGCCCAAGCAGTAACAGTCTTCTTTTTCGGTACATTGATAAATATAAACAATAAAAGAACAACTGCTGCAATTATTCCAAAAGCTAAGGCAAAGCTTTTTATTGTTGCCATATCAAGGTTTAAAGCACTTTGGTAAAAAGCATAGTTCATAACATTAAATAAACCTCCTAAATTTAACCCCATGAGCAACAATGAAGCAGCAATAACTGGTTCAATTCCTACTGATATTAAAATGGGTAAAACAATCGTTCCTACCATTATTACAGATCCTAAGCCTCCGAGAGAAGTAAATATAAGAGCAACTGCAAAGGTTATTGCTAATGCAACGATAATCGGCCTGTCTCCCCCTAATTCTGCAGCAGTTCTTACAATGCTTTCAGAAATTCCTGTTTTGTTTATTATCTGCGCTAAAATTGCACCAAATATTGCAGCAGCCATTGCGCTTTGAAGCCTCACAGCTCCAGCACCTATTATGTTCGATAAAATGTAATTTAAAGGCATCCCAGCTATTATAGCAATAACAATAGCCATTGATGGTAGTGCTAAAAGCGCAGGCATTTTTTGTGTAACCATTAAGTACGCAAAGAAGACAAACACTAAAATGATTAAAATACCTTGGACACTCATAAAAACCCTCCTTAAATTTTTATTGAGTTTTTGCGGAACCCTCAAAACTCATACTGATTGAGGGATTCCATATTTATTTCCAAAGGGATTCCTTTGTTTTGTTTATTTTTAGTATTTACTACAAGAAAATTGCAATTTATAAGGAATCCCTTTGAAAATCTAACGTAAACGACAATTTTTAAAATTTTTGCATTAAAACTCATTACTGACGGCTATTTTTATTTTTAAAAACCTGTACTATAAATTTCTATAAACTTTTCATACTGGTTAAATAAATTTGACAAAACTTCTTCTATGCATCCGTACAAGGTAGCTCTT
This sequence comes from Thermoanaerobacter sp. CM-CNRG TB177, assembly GCF_018588165.1. NCBI lineage: Bacteria > Bacillati > Bacillota > Clostridia > Thermoanaerobacterales > Thermoanaerobacteraceae > Thermoanaerobacter > Thermoanaerobacter sp. CM-CNRG TB177. The sequence goes on along the minus strand of NZ_JAFCAC010000042.1, from coordinate 35,140 downwards.
TCATTAAGTAAAGATTTCTCAATCTCACATAATAAACCATCTTCTTTGAGTTTAGCTTTAACAGCTTCTATTAAGCCTTGATGAGCTATATAACCATGAAAAATTATAGAATCCGGATCTACGTAATGTAGTATATGTCTTATTGTTTGTACTAAAAAATTTAGTAAATTTGTAAATAGAGTTATAGCCCTAGTTTTTCCTACTCTAGCATCATGAATTAATTTACCTACCTCTTCATATCCGCTCTTTTTTAATACGGTAACATCAGCCATATTTATCATATCCTTCTCAATTTTACCTAGATATCCTCTGCCTGGCTTCAAAATATTCCCATTATCTATAATCGCAAAACAAGCATCCTCTCTCAAATCTCTATCAATATCTATTACAACAATCCTTTTCATCTCAGATTTATTTTTTATTCTTGTCCACTCACCAAGAACTTTCATATGGATCTCATTTACAAATTTAATTTCAATATTTGGAAATTTTTTGCACAATTTTTCGTGTAAATCAATAGCCTTTATAGATGGTATACCGCTTATCAAAAACTTATTTTTCCCATAATCAAAATAGCCCGGTGCTGCAATACAAATATTTGACAGCTTACCAATAAAAATATTATAATCGTTCAATATTCGGCTTATCCCACTCGTCATAGAAAATATTACATCGTTATCATCTGCACCTTCTATAACGACTTTATCTTCACCAATAACATCTCCATCTAAATTCACTAAATAAATACTCATATAAGTCTTATTGATAATTACTACAATAAAATATTTAAAATTACCATTAAACTTATACAAAATAGGTCTTCTCCCACCTGATGAATCCCCAACTCCAAATTCTATTATCCTACCTTCATCTACCAATTCGTCCACTATTTTAGATACTGAAGGCAAACTAATCCCCGTTATTTTTGAAATTTCAACTTTAGAAATCAACCCTTCTTTTTTTATAAAGGATAGAATTAATTCTTTATTTAATTCTTTAGACACTTTACTATTAAAAGCCATAGCGATCCCTTTCCTTCGAATTTTCTTTTGTTTGGCTTTATCTACTTATAAGCATCCTATAAATCGTTTAACTTACTAATTTAAAATAAATAAGTTTCTTTATAATATATATTCTACAACACTTTTAAAAATCCTTCTTGATTTACTTAAAAAATAAAAAAATTTTAGAATTACTACATGTTTATATTAATAGCGGATTACAATTGACCCACCCTGCGTTTTTTAATTTAAGCCTTACCGCTTGAGCTACTGTAATAAAGACCAGTCTTTAGCTTATCTTTTAAACGATAGCTATTACCTCTTATGTTGATTATATGAACATGGTGCAGCAATCTATCCAATACTGCAGTTGCAAGAACTGGATCTCCCATTAATTCACCCCATCCCCCAAATCCTTTGTTGGTTGTAAGCATTATGCTCCCTCTCTCATACCGCGCGTTTATAAGCTGAAATAAAGAGATTTGCTCCAAGGCTGTCTAAAGGCAAATATCCTACTTCATCTATAACAAGAAGTTTTGGCCTTATATAGTTCCTCAAAATGGTTTTTCATCCAGTGTAACCTTGTTCTTTTATTCTTTCGTAGATAACTTCACAGTTAAATATTCCCATGTTAATGTACTCATGAATAGTATTTTTGTAAGGGTCAAGTTTTGAACCTCTCTTGGGAGGAGGTTTTCTTTCGGAGATGTCCCCCGCTTTGAGATACTTTCTTATTGTGTTTCGAGAATGATCTGTTTCTCGTGAAATTGCAAGAATACTTTTGCCTTTTGCTCTGAGTTCATGTATCATGATACCCACCCCAACTATTGACAAAGAACCACTTTCTTAAAAGGTGATCTTTTGGTACTAATTGGTCTATACTTACAAATTCTATTTGATACCTTGCATCCTCTTCCTTTGATAACATCTTTATTCTCCTCTTTTGTTCATGCCACTAAAAAAACAAGGAACCCTTCTCATAATAACGGGTTCCCGATATTTTGTCAACAGGCTGCCGGGAATATCATCCGGTTTTTTTAGTATTTTTATTTTTTACATAATTTATCATACCGCCTGCTATGAGTACTTCTCTGTTTCTATCTGAAACCTCAAGATCTACTTCAAAGGTTGTACCTTTTGTTTGGTTTTTCACTGTTATCCTGCCGCCTCTTTTTACTTGTTCTACCGCATTTTCTATCTTTAAAACATCCCCAACCTCAATGTCTTCATAATCTTTTTCATCTACAAAAGTAAGAGGAAGAATTCCACTATTTATAAGGTTTGCTTTGTGTATTCTCGCAAATGACTTTGCTATGACAGCCTTTACTCCCAGTTGAAGTGGAGCCAATGCCGCATGTTCTCGGCTAGAGCCTTGTCCATAGTTGCTTCCACCGACAATTATGCCACCGCCCCATTCAATCGCTCTTTTGGAAAAGTTTTCATCTATTATTTCGAAACAGTGTTTAGCAAGCTCAGGGATATTAGACCTTAAGGGTAACAATTTAGCATTTGAAGGCATTATATGGTCTGTAGTTATATCGTCTCCTACTTTAATTAGCACCCTCTTTTCTATATCAGAAAGAGGTGTATTGAGAGGAAATGGCTTTATATTAGGTCCTTTTATTATCTCCACCTTTTCCCTATCCTCTGACGGTTTTATAATCATATTGTCATTAATTTCAAATTTCTCCACATAAGGTACTTCAGGTGCTTCCCCTAACTCTCTCGGATCTATTAAATACCCTGTCAAAGCTGCAGCAGCAGCAACTTCAGGGCTTACGAGATAAACTGATGCCGATTTTGTACCACTTCTGCCGTAAAAGTTTCTATTAAAGGTTCTAATCGAAATTGCACCTGTTGCGGGAGCTTGACCCATGCCAATACAAGGTCCACAAGCACTTTCGAGTATTCTTGCACCTGCCGATATCAGGTCTGAAAGTGCACCATTTTTTGCAAGCATGTTAAGAACTTGTCTTGAACCAGGAGCAATTACAAGGCTTACATGTTCTGGAATAACCTTGCCTCTCAATATGGAAGCAACTTTCATTAAATCAGCATAAGAGGAATTTGTGCATGACCCTATAGCAACTTGGTCAACTTTTGGCCTTCCTGCGTTTTTAACTTTTACAACATTATCAGGGCTGTGAGGGAGTGCTACTAAAGGTTCTAGTTCATCAAGATTTATTTCAATGACCTCATCGTATTCTGCATCTTCATCGGCAGCCAAAGGCACAAATGCATCTTCTCTTCCTTGGGCTTTTAAAAATTCATAAGTCCTTTCATCTGAGGGAAAAATTGAAGTAGTAGCTCCTAATTCCGCCCCCATGTTGGCAATTGTAGCTCTTTCGGGTACTGATAGAGTTTTTACCCCATCCCCTGAATATTCAAAAATCTTTCCAACTCCACCTTTTACAGTAAGTCTTCTTAAAAGCTCCAATATCACATCCTTTGCCGATACCCAAGGTCTAAGTTTCCCAGTAAGCCTTACATTGACAATGGAAGGCATAATAATCCTGTAAGGCTCTCCCGCCATAGCCAAAGCAACATCTAAGCCTCCTGCACCTATAGCTAACATTCCTAACCCACCTGCTGTTGGCGTATGGCTATCAGAACCTAAAAGAGTTTTCCCTGGCCTTCCGAATCTTTCAAGATGCACTTGATGGCAAATGCCATTTCCCGGCCTTGAAAAATATATGCCGTATTTTGCTGCAACAGTCTGGATGTATCTGTGGTCATCTGCGTTTTCAGGACCTTGCTGCAATGTATTGTGGTCAATGTAAGCAACTGAAAGCTCAGTTTTTACTCTGTCTATCCCAAGAGCTTCTAATTGTAGGTACGCCATGGTACCAGTGGAGTCTTGAGTCAAAGTTTGGTCAATTTTAATGGCTATTTCTTGACCTTTTCTCATTTCTCCTTCGACAAGGTGAGAAGATAGTATTTTCTGTGTAAGATTCATTGCCTTCACTCCTGTAACATAATTTTATATAGCCTTTTCTCTGTTTTTGATAACATCCTCATAAAGGTACATGAGCTCTTTATCAAAAAGCGGCCTCTTAAGCTGTATAGCTAATTTTCTGACATGAGGCAAAAGTTGATTTGCTTCTTCTTCTGTTAAAACTCTGCCGTATTCTTTAAATTTATTTATAAGAGCCGCAGTGCCAGAATGCTTGCCTATCACAATCTGTCTTTCAAGGCCTACTTCATCAGGATTAAATATTTCATATGTGTGAGGATTTTTAAGGGCACCATCTACATGAATACCTGACTCATGGGCAAAGACATTTGTTCCAACTATAGCTTTCCATGCTGGTAACTGTCTTCCTGAGGCCAAAGCAACGTATTCAGAAATTTCCCTAAATCTAGTTGTATCTATTCCTAAATCTATTTTGTAGACGTGCTTTAATGCCATTACAACCTCTTCTAAAGCAGCATTTCCGGCTCTTTCGCCAAGGCCGTTTACTGTAACTCCTATAAACTTTGCCCCTGCTTTCATACCTGCAAGAGCATTGGCAGTAGCCATCCCAAAGTCGTTATGAGTATGCATTTCAATATCAATGTCAACAGCTTCTTTTATTGCCTTGACCATATCATATGTTTTAAAAGGATCTAAAAATCCTACAGTGTCGCAAAATCTCAAACGATCAGCTCCTGCTTGTTTTGCGCATTTTGCAAATTCAATAAGAAAATCCATATCCGTACGAGAAGCATCTTCTGCGTTGACAGAAACATATACACCTTCTTTTTTGGCAAACCTAACTGCTTCTGTCATATTGTCCAAAACCCATTGCCTTGACTTCTTAAGTTTGTGCTCAATGTGAATATCAGAAGTAGACACAGAAATTGCAACAGCATCAACGCCGCATTCCAAAGATTCCTGAACGTCTTTTACAACTGCTCTATTCCATGCCATTATACTGGCTTTTAACCCAAGCTTTGCAATTTTTGCAACTGTTTCCTTTTCATCCCCCCCCATTGTGGGAATGCCTACTTCTAATTGATCTATTCCAATTTCATCTAACATTTGCGCAATTCTGACTTTTTCGTTATTTGCAAATACAACACCAGCAGTTTGCTCTCCGTCCCTCAAAGTAGTGTCTACAATATAGACTTTCTTCCCCTTTTTAAGAGCCATTTAGCTTCCCCCTTCAAAAATTCTATATAAGATATTTTATATGTAACCATTTATAAAGTCAATAGTATTTTGCAATTTTTACAATGCAAAATTGCAAAACCCGAACTAAAATTAATTTTAGTTCGGGTTTGTTAAATAGTATTGATTAATCGCTGAATGTGTATTGCAATATATCCTATTTCTTCCTCAGGCACTTTCTTTCCTAACGTATCTTCTATTACTTTTGCTACTTGTGTTGCTATATTATAAGCTTTTTTGAATTTTTTCTTTATAGAGGCTAAAAGTTCATTTACCACAGGTGAATTTTTTTCTAATCTATCAATAGCAAAACGCAAGTGAGTTACAAGCCTTAGATAATCAATCGAATCCCTGTCAATATGTTTCCCTAGGTGGTTTTCAATTGTTGACACTAATTGAGATACCAATCTAGTATTTTTTAAAGTGTTTGACAAACCAGCATTTTCTAAAGCAGCATGCAAGTGAAGAGCTATAAAGCCTGCTTCATCCTCAGGAAGTGAAATGTTAAGTCTTTGATTTATCAATTCCAGCGCTTTTAATGCAATATTATAATCATCTTTATACAAAGCTTTTATTTCTATATTAAAAGGGTTTTTTATTTCTATTCCCATATTTATTCTTTCAATCGCAAAGGCAATGTGATCAGCAAGTGCAATGTGTATATGCTCATTAAGTTTTTTGCTTTTTATTCTTTCTGCCATCGCTATTATTTCTTCTGCAATCCCTATTACATCTCCTCTTATCTTTTCCATTAACTCAGAAAATTTAATCTTATTAACATCCTCTTGTACATAAAATATTTTCTCTAATTTATCTTCTTCAATAATATCACCCGGTCTTTTGCCAAATCCTATACCTTTTCCCACAACTATGCATTCCACATTTTTATCATCCTTTGCCATACACACGTTATTGTTAAGAACTTTTATTACTCGATACATAATCAATACCTCACTTTTTACTTGAGGTATACTCTCATAACCTTTGTGTTTCCAGCTTTTACTTCCTCACCATCAGGTTCTTTTACAATTTTATCCACTATATCCATATTAGTAATAATAATTGGAGATGTCAATGGGTGTTCTTTTTTAACCAATTCCATATCAAATTTTATCAACTTATCTCCTACTTTGACTTTTTCACCTTCGGAAACAAAACTTTCAAATCCATTTCCTTTCATTTCTACTGTATCCATCCCAATATGAATTAGTACCTCCAAACCTTCTTCTGTTTTTATTCCCAAAGCATGTTTTGTAGGGAATAATTGTATAATAGTGCCATTAACCGGTGAATATACTATACCTTCTTTAGGTTCTAATGCCACTCCATCTCCTACCATTTTTTGAGAAAACACAGGGTCTGGGACATCTTCAATTTTTAATAATCTGCCATTAATAGGAGAATATATATCTACGTATTTTTTCTTTTTAAATATGTTAAACATGTATACCATCCCTTTCTGTATTTTTTATAATATCTTATTATACCCATATATTTCAAACTTCTTAAAATAATTTTGATGGCGGCCAGTTTACGGCCGCCTAAAACATTTTCACCTTAAATTTTACCTCCTGCTTTTTTCATGTGTTTTTTCATTTCTTGTGCAATCAAATCAGCTTTTGTACCAACAATTACTTGCAATGCATTTTTGCCCATTCTCATAACACCTGTTGCTCCTAATTTTTTAAGTTTATCATCGTCTATTATTGTATCGTCTTTCACAGTCAAGCGCAACCTTGTTATGCAAGCCTCCAAAGACTGGATGTTTTCTGCTCCACCCAATACTTCTACGTATTGTGCAGCAATATCACCAAGTTCTGATTTTGACATGTCTGCATATTGGTCAACAGCTTCTTCTTCTAATCTGCCAGGAGTTGGCAGGTTGAATTTCACTATTATATAGTAGAAAATTACATAGTATATTGCACCATAAATTATACCTATTAGAAGGAGCAAAAGAGGTTTTGTAGCTATACCATAGCTTAAGATATAGTCAATGAGACCAGCTGAAAAGCCAAAGCCATCCTTTATACCAAGAACATAAGTTATAGCAAGAGATAAACCTGTCAAAAGAGCGTGTATTACATAAAGTACTGGCGCCAAGAACATAAATGAAAATTCAATAGGCTCTGTAATACCTGTTAGAAATGCTGTAAGAGCTGCACTTATTAACACACCAGACACAGCTTTTCTTTGGTTTGGCTTTGCTGCCGCCAACATAGCCAGTGCTGCTGCTGGAAGCCCAAACATCATAATAGGATAAAACCCTGCCATAAATGTTCCTGCTGTTGGGTCACCTGCAAAGAATCTGTTTAAATCCCCAGTTACAACTTTGCCAGCTGCTGTTTTAAAAGTACCAGATACAAACCAGACAAGACTGTTTATAACGTGATGAAGTCCAAAAGGAATCAAAAGCCTATTGAGTACACCATATACAAATACTCCAAGTGCTCCCGCTCCAATTATCCATTCACCTACAGCATATATGCCATTCTGTATTGGAGGCCATACATATCCCATTGCAAAAGCTAACACAATTGCCGCGAAAGCTGTTACAATAGGCACAAATCTTTTTCCACCAAAGAAGCCTAAGAAATCAGGAAGTTTAATATCATGATACTTGTTATACAGATAACCGGCTATGATACCCATTAAAATACCGCCTAAAACTCCCATGTTGATATCTTTGTTTATAGTTGTCGCACCTTTTGTCAGTACAAAATAGCCAACTGCTGCGGCAAGAGCTGCTACACCATCTCCATCAGCAAAACCTATTGCAATACCTATAGCAAAGATGAGAGGTAAATTGTCAAATACCGCTGCACCTGCTTGCATAATAAAAGGAATGTTGAAAACATCAGGTGCGCCAAGCCTCAAAAGCAACGCAGCTGCAGGTAACACAGCAACTGGAAGCATTAAGGCTTTACCAAGTTTTTGAACACTTGCTAACCACTTCATATAAAAACCTCCTTATTTTTATTTTTCAGGCATTTAAACAAAAAGAGCCGGCAAGGTAATAACACCTTCACCGGCTCATGCCTGCTTTTCCAGTAACACGCCGTAATTTAGTATTCGTTTACGAATATTATATAATCTATTTTGCAGTTTGTCAATAACTAATTATTGATAATTTCACATATATCTTTAAATCGCACCCTCGTTTTTCATTGAATTATTTGAAAAATAATTTATAATTAAAGTTAAGGAATAATAAAAATATATTTAAATTGGAGGTTTCTGATAATGCCATTGCCAAAAGAAGATAAGGTATATACTTATGGTGACCTTTTGATGTGGCCAGAGGAAGAAAGAATTGAATTAATTAATGGACAGCCTTTTATGATGACACCTCCATCGAGAATTCACCAAGAAATTTCAAGAGAACTATTAACTGCTTTTTCTGTATATCTGAAAGATAAAAGTTGTAGAGTATACAGTGCACCTTTTGGTGTAAGGTTTCCTTCTGGCAATGAAAAAAGTGATAAAGAAATAAAGACTATCGTTGAACCGGATATAGTGGTCGTATGTGACGAATCAAAGTTAGATGATGAAGGATGTAAAGGAGCTCCTGACTTAATTGTAGAAATTGTATCACCATCTACTGCAAGAAAAGATAAGGTAGAAAAATTTAATCTATACGAAAAAGCGGGAGTAAAGGAATATTGGATAGTCGAACCTGAGCAAAAAGTCGTTATGGTGTTTATCCTTGAAGATGGACGTTACAGAATAGTTAAAACCTACTCAGAAGATGATAGCATAAAAGTGAGTATCTTCGATGACCTCACTATAAATTTAAAAGACATATTCAAAAGAGTGCAAAAAGGCCTATGATGATTTCATCATAGGCCTTTTTTATAACCATAATTACTTATTCAAAGAATATGCCATTCTCCTATAAGTATGCCTTACTCCTCTTATAGCAATAGAAAGTGCCATTATGTTTTCAGGAAGTGCCACTCCTGCATATCCTGCATCTCCTATATGCTGTATGTCTGCTCCCGCCATTTTTGATTGAACCCCGATAAATTCTATTGTGCTTTTTTGTGAGCCTTCTTGTGAGGTGCCAATTGTAGTCATTGCTAATGCCCCTTCTTCATGTATTGCATCTATCTGCCTTTTCGCAAGATTTAAATCAATTCCTGGAACAGTACCAGGCGCTGGTATCAAAACACAGTCAGCACCTGCTTTTACAAAATCCTTTAAAATTTTGTCTTCATATATGTTCCCTGAACCAGCACCGTGCATTTTCCCAGCAATGATCATCATATTTTCACCCAAAATCTCTTTTGCTAATTCTATTCCTTTTATTATCGTACTGACACTTACCCCTGTATTGGGATTCCCAGTTATAACGATATAATCAAATCCGTACTCTTTAGCTTTTAAAAGATTTTCTCTATTTAATTTTCGTCCCTCTACATGCTTTACTCCTTCAGGAACTGGTTCTATATTTACACCTATAAACCTTCCAACTATCTTTTTGAGTCTCTTAATATAGTCAAAATCCTCTGCGTTTTTGGAAGCTATTTCGACTATTTTTTGTACTTCGGAAGGTCCAGCTGAAAAGTTTATTTCTATGTCGTCTATACCAAAAATAAATGGTTTTTGAAAGTCAAAAAAATTCAACGTAATCATATCACTGCCAAAAGTCGCTGCAAGCTCCATGTTTGATACCCCATAGATAAGCGGTGGAACTGTAACAATAGTCTCTGCCATTACCGTCCTTCCTTCGGAAGTTTTGATTGTTTCAATGAGTGTATTTTTGTCCATTCTCTCAATGTCTTTCATTGTAAGCTCAAATATCCTTTTCATAAAAATCCTCCTCTCTAAAAATTAAAAGCTGGCAAGGTATTAGTTACCTTACCAGCTCATGCCTTAACCAGTCGCACGCTGTCTAAGTAAATTATAAGCCATATAGCCGTTGGTGTCAATAACTACAGCTGTTTTACTATATTCGTAATTTTTTGCATATTAGCCTTTTGCTCTTCAGTATATTCAACCTGTTCTTTTATGTGGTCAAGGTTTTTCAAATTATTTTCATCTACTACATTTATCTCAGCCAAAAGTTGCTGAGAAGAAGCCAACAATTCTTCTACTTGTGCAGATATATTTTGTGATGCTGTCATCACATTTTTCATAGCCTGCAGCGTTTGGTTAGAACTTACTGCTGTTTCTTCTGCCGCAACAGAAATTTCACTAATAATATCAGAAACTTTATCAAACCCTTCTTTCGTCTGTTCAAAAATATCTAATACTTTATTTACCTCGATGGATGCTTTTGTTGAAGTATCGATGTTTTTGATAACATTATCAACAGTTTCCCTCGTAAATTGGGTAAGAGATTCTATTATTTCTCCTATTCTTTCTACACTTTCTGTAGATTGTGCTGCAAGTTTCCTTATTTCTTCTGCCACAACTGCAAAACCTCTTCCGTTTTCTCCAGCTCTTGCCGCTTCGATTGCCGCATTAAGTGCCAAAAGATTCGTCTGCTCAGCTATATCTGATATTGAATAAAGAATATCTTTTATACCACCCATTCTTTTTTCTAGCTCATTCAATTGTTTTGAAGTATTTTTAGAAGTTTCCAAACTTTCTTGTAAGGATTCAATCAATGATTTAACTTCTTCTCCTTGCCTGTGTGCATTTTCTTCCATTTCTTTGATTTTCATCATTGCTTCATTCATGTCTCTCATAAGTTTATCAGAAACTTGTGACAAATTCTCATTAGTCTCCGAAACCTTAGTAATAGAATCAGCCACTTCATTTACATTTTCGGAAATTACGTTAATCCCATTTACTAAATCTTCTAAGCCCTGTTTTGATGAGGTTATATTTGTTGTATTTTCTTCTGATTTGTTTTTTATATCAACGGCATAATTCATGACTTCCTCTGATTGTTTTACTGCCTTATCAATTTCGGAATTTATAAGTTTTGCAAACTTCCTTAACTTCCTCACAATTACAGCTGTGTAAATTAAAATTATTACTATGATTGCAATACTTATACTAAGTGATACGTAAAAATTCTTTTTATTGTCTTCTATCATTTGATTGAAATATGGCAAAAAACCTTGAGAATATGTAGAACTAAAATCATTTAAACTGCTTTGAATGTGATTCAAATAATAACCAATAGTTACTACTTTATCACTATCATTAACAGAGTCATACCTTTCAGGTAATTCATTTACTGCTTTCTTTAAGTTTTGAATACCCTCATTAATAGCTGATAAATTTTTTTTAAGGAGTTCATAGTTTTTTGTGTTTTTATAATCATCTAAACTATTTTGAATATTACTTACATACGTCTCTATCGAACTAATTGGTACTCCTACAGAAAAATTTGTCGCATTTCCATGCATGTAATCGTTTAAAGTTTGCTGTATGTTACCGCTTAACACTGCAATTTGAACTTGAGCATTCGACACATTGATTACCTGATTAACTACATATTTTCTTAGATTTTCGATATTCTGAATAGTATTAATAAGGCCTACATTAATTGTAAAAGTTAAAATGGCAATAAGGATTCCTATTATTACAAATGAACGTATAAGTTGAGCACGAATAGTCTTTCCCATTTGCATTTCTCCCCTTCTAAAGTGGATTTAGAAAACCTCAATATATATTTATCGGCTTTAATTGATGAAACTTTAATACAAAAAAGCGATTCCTCTCAAGGAAGAATCGCACACTATACTATTCAAATATTAATGTCGGCCTTTCTACAGGCTCATCTGAAAGGAGAATGTATTTTTTGATTTCATCAAAAGCCCACTCTAATTTGCTTTCATCATTGGCATATATCGTCGCAATAGGTTCTCCCTTCCTAATTATATCTCCAACTTTTCCCCCTAACATTATTCCAACTGCTAAATCTATTTTGTCTTCTTTTTTCTCCCTTCCGGCTCCTAACTTCATCGCTATAAGACCTAACTCTAAAGCCATTAAGTCTTTTATATATACATTCCTGTCAGCAATCCAAGGTCTTACATACTTAGCCTGTGGTAAAAGTGATACATCATCAACTACTCTTTCATCTCCACCTTGTGCCTTTATAAACTCTTTAAATTTTTGTAGGGCTTTGCCACTGTCAAGTGCTTCTTTTAGTTTTACCCTCGCCTCTTTGTCGTCTTTTGCAATACCTGCAATCTGAAGCATATCAGAGCCTAAAAGCATACATACTTCCAATAAATCTTTAGAGCCGTAACCTTTCAAAACGTGAATAGCTTCTACTATCTCAAGAGCATTTCCTATCGCAAGCCCAAGTGGGTAATCCATATTTGTAACATGTGCAACAGTTTTTCTGCCAACAGAATTACCTATATCTACCATCAATTTAGCAAGTGCTTTGGCTCTTTCTAAATCTTTCATAAAAGCTCCTCTTCCAACTTTTACATCTAATACTATTCCATCTGCACCTGCGGCAATCTTTTTACTCATAATAGAGCTTGCAATAAGAGGAATAGAATCTACTGTTGCAGTAACATCCCTTAAAGCATATAATTTTTTATCAGCAGGAGTGAGATTTTTTGTCTGCCCAATAATAGCAATCCCATATTTATTTACATTGTCGATAAACTCCTCTTCACTGAGTTCTACTCTCATTCCTGGTATTGACTCAAGTTTATCTATCGTCCCGCCAGTATGTCCTAAACCTCTTCCTGACATTTTTGCAACAGGTGCTCCACAGGCTGCTACCATCGGAGCAAGCACCAGCGTAGTAGTGTCAGCCACCCCACCCGTTGAGTGTTTATCAACTTTGATTCCTTTAATAGCTGACAAATCCATCACATCGCCAGAGTAAGCCATAGCCATAGTAAGATGTGCAGTCTCTTCTGGCGTCATTCCTCTAAAATATATAGCCATTGCTAAAGCACTCATTTGATAATCAGGAATATAATCTTTTGTATAAGAAGAGATTATAAAATTAATCTCTTCTTTTGTAAGAACTCCACCGTCTCTCTTTTTCATTATAAGGTCATACATCCGCATAAATTATACCTCCTGTCATAAAGGTAATTCCCTCAAGAAGGATGTGCCATGTTTTGTAGAACCAACCTCGAATATTTCAGCTATTGTAGCAGCAATGTCCGCATATGTGCTTCTTACTCCTAAATTAACTCCATGTTTCATTAAAGGACTATAAACTAATAATGGAACATATTCTCTTGAATGGTCTGTGCTTTCAGTAGCAGGGTCACACCCATGGTCAGCAGTTATAATGAGCAAATCTTCTTTTGTAAGTTTTTCCATAATTTCTGGAAGCCTGTCATCAAAATTCTTTAGAGCCTTTGCGTACCCTTCAACATCATTTCTATGACCATATAGCATATCAAAATCAACTAAATTTGTAAAAATTAAGCCATCTTTAACTTCATCCATTGCTTTTATAGTAGCTGTAATACCTTCGTCATTGTTTGTCGTATGATTTTTCCCAGTAATTCCTTGCCCAGCAAAAATATCTTCAATTTTTCCTATAGCAAAAACTTCATATCCAGCTTCTTTTAACATATCCAGTATGGTAGGTTCAAAAGGTTTGAGAGAAAAATCTCTTCTATTTTCTGTCCTCACGAAATTTCCGGAAGAACCAGTAAAAGGTCTTGCAATTACTCTTCCCACCGCATGGTCACCTTTTAATATTTCCCTGGCAATCTCACAAATTCTATAAAGTTCTACAGGAGGTATGACATCCTCATGGGCTGCTACCTGAAATACACTATCAGCAGAAGTATAAACTATTGGGAAGCCTGTTTTTACATGTTCTTCTCCCAACTCTTTTATTATTTCTGTTCCTGAAGCAGGTTTATTCCCCAAAACTTTTCTTCCAATTCTTTTTTCAAATTCTTTGATAATTTCGTCAGGAAAACCATTGGGATAGGTAGGAAATGGTTTGTTAATAAAGAGTCCTGCTATCTCCCAATGGCCTGTAGTAGTATCTTTCCCTGCTGATTTCTCAGCCATTTTGCCATATCCACCAATAGCGTTAGGGTTTTCAGGAACGCTTTTTAGAGGAATTATATTCCCTAACCCTAATTGCCCCATATTAGGAAGGTCAACACCTGTCTTTTCTGTCACATGACCTAAAGTGTTTGAACCTTCATCTCCAAACCTATACGCATCCGGCAATTCTCCTACTCCTACGCTATCCAAAACTATCAGTATGACTCTTTTGAACATTTTATCACCTCTTCTAGGAGCTTATGTCCATATTATTTCTCTAAATCTTTTGAGGTAAAAGCACCTGGCAATAAATCTTTAACAGTGACAACAGCGTAATCGCCTTTCATGTTGCTCAATACTACCACCATGTCCTCTCCACCCAATTCCATCATTACTTGTCTACATGCACCACAAGGAGAGACAGGACCTTCAGTATCTGCAACTACAGCAATTGCTTTTAATTTTCTCTCTCCATTTGCATAAGCGCTAAAAAGAGCCGTTCTTTCTGCACAATTGGTAAGGCCATAAGAAGCATTCTCAATGTTGCAACCTTGATAAGTTTTCCCATCTTCAGTAAGCACACATGCACCTACTTTAAAGTGGGAGTAAGGTACATAGGCCTTCTCCCTTGCTTCTTTTGCTAACTCGATAAGCTTCTCATAATCTTTATGTTCCACCCTATACACCTACTTTCATAATATTCTTTTGCGTATAATATAGAAGTCAAATTTAGAAGCATTAAAATAGTTAGAAGAATAAAGGATTGGCGTATTGTTTTCATCGTAATGCACTTGCTCTAAAAGAAGTATTGAATCATTTTTGTCCATCATCAGTTTTTTCTCAACAACAGGGTCATGCTTTATAACCCTTATATTAGAAATTGCATAAGTTATTGTAATAGAGTGCTCATTTTCAAGGTAAGAAAATACAGATTGTTCAAATCCAGTAAAAGATTCTCCTACAATGCTTTGAGGTAACCTGTCTATGCAATATACAACAGGGACCTCATCTGCTGTTCTTACCCTTTCTACTTTATATATAATATCCCCAGGTTTTAATTTTAAATGATTTGCCTCATTTTCGGTGGCAGGAAGTTTATATACAGTAAAATCTTTTGTACCAGGTACCATCCCTTGCCTTTCAATTAAAGTGGTAACACTAAATAACTCTTCTAATCCACTTTTGATAAGGGGTTTTCTCTTTACAAAAGTTCCTACTCCTTGCTGTTTTATTATAAGTCCTTCCTCCTCTAAAATTCTCATTGCTTCTCTTAAAGTAGCTCGACTAATACCAAATTGCTTGGCAAGCTGTGACTCAGAAGGAAGCTTACTCCCTTCCTTCCACTGCCCTGTCTTTATCAATTCTTCCATTTTCCTTAAGGCGAGCTCATACAGCGGTTTTTTCTCAGGAAGCAGCATCGACATAAAATCCCCCTATTTCTTCGGTGTATATGGTACTCCATCTGCAGCAGGTGGTACGCTCTTTCCACCGACACCAACAAGTGCAAGTATTGTTACTATATAGGGCAACATCATAATTATATTCTTAGAAAATGCCGTATTTTGAAGCTGCATGCTAAGAGCTGTTGCAAATCCAAAGAGAAGTGCAGCTCCAAAAGAGCCAAAAGGCGTCCATTTCCCAAATATCATTGCTGCCAGTGCAATATAACCTCTACCACTTGTCATATCAGGGATAAAACTATTTAACGCACCTATTGACAGATAAGCACCACCCATGGCAGAAAGAATACCACTTAAAGCAACGCCAAGATATCTTAATTTTATGACATTTATACCCGCTGTTTCAGCCGCCTCGGGATTTTCACCAACTGCTCGAAGTCTTAAACCTAAATTTGTGTGAAACAAAAAATAATTTGATATGAATAAAATTATTATCATCAAATATACTATTACACTGTGACCACTTAAAACTTGGCCTAAAAATGGTATACTCTTAATTGCTGGTATATCTAAAGTAGGTAGCATAGGAGTGTCAACAGGAGTTCCTGTAAAACCATATACTGTATTTAAGAGGTATGCCGTAATACCCGATGCAAAAATATTAATAGCCATACCTAAAATTATTTGATTAGCCGTTAAGCTTACAGCCGCCCACGCAAAAATCAAAGCTACTATAAGCCCAACAATCATAGCACCCAAAAGTCCTAACCAAGCACTACCAGTGGCATGAGCAAACACCACAGCAAAAAATGCTGCAATAAGCATAATACCTTCCATTGCTATATTTACAACACCAGACCTTTCAGAAAAGGTACCACCTAGCGCAGGCAACGCCAATGGTGTTGCCATCGCCAAAGTAGCTGCCCAAAGTTGGGGATTTAAAAATATTTCCATTATGCTTGCGCCTCCTTTTTGCGGTTTTTCGCAAATTTGTTTTTTATAACCTCTGCTACTCTATGAGCTGCTACAAAGAACACTATAAGCCCTGTAATAACGTCTGCCATTTGACCTGGTACCTGCGCATTGAGCTGCATATACTGCGAACCAGTATCTAAAGCCGCAAACAAAATTGCGGAAAATATAACTCCTAGCGGATTGTTATTTGCGAGAAGCGCTACAACTATTGCTGTATAACCATATCCCGATGTAAAACTATCATAGAGTCTATGCTGTACTCCTAACATCTGAACTGCTCCAGCAAGTCCTGCAAATGCGCCACTTAAACCCAATGAAAGCACCATATTCAGAGGCACATTCATACCCGCGTATCTTGCTGCTCTTTGATTATATCCTACTGCTCTCATTTCAAAGCCCCATGTCGTTTTAAACATAAGCCAATATACGAAAACAGCAGCAATAAGTGCGATAAAAATTCCATAAGAAAGCTGAGTATTCTTAATTAAAACAGGTATAACTGCACTTTCATTAATACGGGGAGATTGAGGAATTGTTCCTCCCTTCTCCATCATAGGCCCAAATTGAAGCAAAAAGTGGCTAAAATATATAGCAATATAGCTCATCATCATAGTAGTTATAACTTCGTTAGCACCGGTATGGGCTTTTGCAAGTCCCGGGATAAGTCCTGCCCAAAGCCCTCCTGCTATCATTGCAGCTATAACTGCAAAAGGTATGTGGATATACCAAGGTAATCCAGTAAAACTATAGCCTACCCAAACACCTACTATTGCACCTATCCAATACTGTCCTTCTGCACCTATATTAAATAGTCCAGCTTTAAAAGATATAGCTACACCTAATCCTGTCAATATAAGAGGCACAGCAGCTGCAAGAGTATTTGCAATATTATTGATTGTGCCAAAAGCACCTATAAACAAAGATATATAAGCAGTTATAGGATTAAATCCTGTAATAAGCATTATAATAGAACCAACTATTATTGCTATAAGCACAGCTGCAGCAGGAATATACAGTTCTTTTAAAAGATTTTTCATTATCTCGCCTCCAATGTCGTCTTATCAAATCGTGAACCAGCCATAAGCATTCCTATTTGTTCTCTTGTGGCAGTTTTGCCGTCCAAAATATCCATAAGCTGTCCATTGTATATAACTCCAATCCTATCTGATAATGACATTATTTCTTCTAGCTCTAATGAAATGAGAAATACAGCAGCACCTCTGTCTCTTAATTCAAGTATTCTCTTGTGGATATATTCTATGGCACCGACATCCATTCCACGTGTTGGCTGAACTGCAATTAAAAGCTTAGGATTGTATCCTACCTCTCTTGCCAAAATAACTTTTTGCTGATTTCCTCCTGATAACCCACGAGCTTTAAGCATGTACTCAGGAGGTCTTATGTCAAACTCCTTAACTTTTCTCTCAGCATTTTCATAAACTTTTTTATATTGAATTACACCATGACGAGAATAGGCAGAATCTTTATATTCCCTCAAAATTAAATTTTCTGCAATTGTAAAATCCAAAACAAGTCCATCTGCTTGCCTGTCTTGTGGAATATACGATATACCCTCTCTATAAAGCTGTCTTGTAGTAAAATTTGTAACATCTTTTCCGTAAAATAAAATATTGCCTGATTTCTTAGGCCTTAATCCCATTATAGCTTCCACTAATTCTAATTGCCCATTTCCATCAATACCTGCAAGTCCAAAAATTTCTCCTTCGTGTATTTCAAAACTTACATTTTTAACCTTAGGAACGTTCTGCTGGTCAACTACATTTAAATTTTTAACACTTAAAACGACATCCCCTGGCTTGTACTCACTCTTTTCTATTCTCAATACTACTTCTCTACCTACCATTAAATTAGCAAGTTCTTGCTCATTCGTTTCTTTTGTGTTCAAAGTACCAACAGTTTTACCTCTTCTCATAACTGTAACTCTATCAGAAATTTCTAATACTTCTTCTAATTTGTGACTTATAAATATTATTGACATACCTTGTTTTACAAGTCCCCTCATTATTTCAAATAATTTTTCTGTTTCCTGAGGAGTAAGCATAGCTGTTGGCTCATCCAAAATCAAAAGTTTTGCTTTTCTATAAAAAGCCTTTAAAATCTCAACTCTTTGCTGAAGACCAACAGATAAATCTTTTACTTTTGCTTCAGGATCTATTTCTAAGTGATATTTTTTTGAAATCTCTCTTATGAGTTCATTTGCTTTTTCCCTATCGTAAGTTATGCCTTTAGGCTCTGCACCTAATACAATGTTTTCTGCAACTGTCAAAACAGGAATAAGCATAAAGTGTTGATGTACCATTCCTATACCTTTTTCAATAGCTTCATGAGGACCACTTAGATTGAGTTCTTCACCATCAAAAATGAGCTGACCTGAATCCGGTTTATATAAGCCGTATATAATATTCATTAAAGTAGATTTGCCAGCACCATTTTCTCCAAGTATAGCGTGAATTTCTCCCTTTTCAACTGTAAGGTTGACATTGTCATTTGCTACAACCTTAGGAAATACTTTCGTAATATTCTTTACTTCCAATATAGCGCTCATACTCCTACCTCCAAAAAGGGGCTGAACAGTATTCAGCCCCGGTTTTTTATGGTTTTAGTTTATTTTGAAACTTTGTCAGATACTGTTATCTTACCGTCTTTTATATCTTGTGCTAATTGATTAACTTTATCTATGATAGATTGTGGAACATCTTTATTCACTTTACCTATTCCAACACCGTCATTCTTTAAGTCAAAGTATACAATTCCACTCTTAAAGTTGCCATTTAAAGTATCTTTTATAACATTGTATGTTGCAACATCAACCCTCTTAACTGCTGATGTCAAAACATGATCAGGAGCTAAATAGCTTTGGTCTGCGTCAACACCAATAGCATATACGTTTTTCTCTTGGGCTGCTTTTATTACACCCTCGCCAGTACCACCAGCAACTTGGAAGATGATTTCTGCACCCTGGCTTATCTGTGTCAAAGCCATTTGTTTACCTGTTGCTGGGTCATCGAAATTATTTGTATAATTGATTAGAATTTTTATGTCCGGATTAACAGCTTTTGCACCTTGTTGATAACCTGCAATAAAGCGATCAACTGGTGGTATCTGCATTCCGCCAACAACACCTATGGTGTTTGTACCTTTTACCTTACCAACTTTTTCTTTTTCCATTAATCCAGCCATAGCGCCTACAAGATAGCCGACTTGCTCTTCCTTGAACATAGCTGATGAAACGTTAGGCCTGTCTGTCACTTCTGAATCAATTATCAGAAATTTTGTGTCAGGGAATTTTTGTGATACCTCTTCAACAGCATCATGCATCATAAAACCTACTGCAATTACCAAGTTGTACCCTTGTTGTGCAAAATTTGTTAAGTTCGGTACATAGTCTTCCATTTTCTTTGATTGTATTACGTTCACTGTAACACCTAATTCTTTAGCAGCTCTTTGCAAGCCTTCATAAGCCATTTGGTTAAAGCTGCGGTCATTGATGCCACCCACATCTGTTACAAGACCTACTTTAAAATCTTTGTTTTTAGATTCTTGCGCAGTCTCGGGTTGTGTACTTTCTTGCTTTGTTTTTGAAGAGCAACCCGACAAAAGCACTGAAACTGATAACACTACAATTAACAAGGATGCTAAAACAACACGCCACCTTTTCATCATATAACCTCCTACAAAAATTTTGTTACCGTTTACTACTTGTATAAGTAGTAAACATATAAACTTGTCTGACATCTAACTTTATTATAACTTTATTAATCTCTTGTTACAAATTCTAAAATAAGTTATTTTATTGAGCTCTTTTATAGATATCTTTTTAAATCTTCTCTTTTCTTTATATTTCTGCAATAACTATTTTTTTATGCAAAATTTAAAGCTTATTTTAAGAACTTTCGGCACTATTAGCTTAAAGGTAGCGCAAAATAAAGAGTGCTCATCGCACTCTATCAAGAAATTTTATTTAAAACTTTATTTACAATTTCATCCCTTATATTTTTGTATTTTGCCAAAATTTCATCACATTCTTTGTTTGCCTTTTCGGCAATTTCTCTATCTTTAATATAAGGAATATTCACTTTAACATTCAAAACAGCTCCCTCTATTGCTGCATATAGTAGAATCGCTCCAACTGCCGCATCAGATATGGCATTAGGATTCCCGTATTCCGCAATCAACATCGTAGGAGTAAAAGCCTCTCCACACAACCTCGCAAGTTTTAGAGGAACATTCATAGCGTTAATATAAGCTTTTTGAAGTGCTTCGTTTCTTATTTTTTTATTTTCTTCAGTATCTTTTGGCATTTTAAGGGCTTTCATCACTTCGTCATAAGCTACAGTGTCTTCATCAACAAGCTTTACATATTCTGCAAGAAGTCGATTACATATACTAAGCCCTTGTTGAATCTCTTCTTTAATATCATCAGTATATTCCTCATAAAATTTTCGCCCTATTGTAAGATTGTAAACCATAGAAGAAAGGGCAATCCCAAGGCTTGCCGCTGCCGCCGATACACTTCCCCCTCCCGGCGTTGGTGATTTTGAGGCCACTTTTTCAATATACTCCTTTAATGAATCATCAATCAGCATAAAACCATCTCCTTCTCTGTGTATATATTTTCCCCCACTACCTATTATACCAATGAGATATAATTTTCGTAATACAACATAAAAAATTGTTACAATATTTTTTCTCTATACTCTTTTGGAGTAAAACCTGTTATGTTTTTAAAAACTTTGCTAAAATAGTGTTGATCAGTATATCCAACTGCTTCGGCTACTTCGTAGATTTTAACCTTTACATCTTTTAAAAGTTCCTTTGCTTTTTCAATCCTGCAAGCAGTTAAATAATCTGAAAATGTGACACCCATTTCACTTTTAAATAAAGTACTTAAATAATTTGGGGTTATATACAATTTTTCAGCGATGCTATTCAAAGAAATATTTACATCACTATAATTTTCTTGTATTAGTTTGATAGCCTCATCAATTAATTTCCTATTTTTAGAATTTTTAGTAAGAGAAACATATTCACATACTACTTCTATTATATTTCCCATCCATTCTCGAAGGTTTTCTTTGGTAGATAATTCGGAAATTTGCCTCCAAGGGTCCGTTTCTTTAAATAAAATATCTGCATTTTCTCCAATTTCTATAAGCGACCGCGTAATAACTGCAACAAGCTCTAACCCCCATCTCTTTATAAAATCTTCTGTATAATTTTTGTCGCGAAATTCATTCCAAATCTCGTTAAAAATATTAAGAGCCAAATCTTTATCTCCCCGTTTTATCGCTTTTGATAATTTCTCTTCCAATTTTAAAGGATATTTATAATATTCTGCTTTAAAAAATTTCAAGTCTTCTTTGTTCAAGGATGGTAATGGTTCCTTTTTTTTGTCCAATAATTCTTTTCTTTTTAAAACCGCTCGTCTTACAGTTTCTTTTAGCGTGTCAATGTCGATAGGCTTTAAAATATAATCAAAGGCTCCTAACCTTATAGCTTGTTGAGCATATTTAAAATCATCATATGCACTTAACAAAATTACCACAACTAGAGGATCAATCTTTTTAACTTCCCTTGTAAGTTGGAGGCCATCCATAAAGGGCATACGTATATCCGTTAAAATTATATCAGGTTGTTCTCTGTTAAACACATGAAGAGCACTTTTTCCATTAGCTTCGCAACCTACCACGCGTAAATCCAGTTCCTGCCAATTAACATTATTTTTAAGCCCTTCCCTTACAATTGGCTCATCATCTACAATTAAAATTTTCATAAAATCCACCTCACAAAACAGCAGGAATTACAATCCGGGCAACAGTATTGTTATCTATTACTTGGTAATAAAGTCCATACTCTTCCCCATAATATAACTTAATCCTTTCATTAACATTCTGTATTCCATAACTGTCTTTATCCTCTGACGGCGAATCCAATAGTTTATTTACCACATCCAAATCTATAGGATTACCATTATTTATGACCTCAAATACAATTTTTCCATCACCTAAATAACCGTTAATCAAAATTTTTCCTTTTCCTTCATAAGTCTCTATCCCATGAATTATTGCATTTTCAACAAGAGGCTGCAAAATTAACTTTATCGTCTTGTAGTGTAAAATTGTTTTATCTATATTAAAACTCACCTCAAATTTATCTTTAAATCTGATTTTTTGAATTGTAATATAGCTTTCGACATGCTTAAGTTCTTTATCAACAGTAGTTACATCATTCCCTTTATTAATGCTGTATCTCAAAATTGATGCTAAAGAATTCACAATCTTACTTATTTCAGGTGCATTGTGCTTTACTGCCAACCAATTTACAGTATCAAGTGTATTGTATAAAAAATGCGGATTTATCTGTGCTTGCAAAGCCTTTAATTCCGCGTCTTTTTCCTTTATTTTTGATAAATACACTTCATGTATAAGTTCATTTATCCTTTTTATCATGTAGTTAAAACTTGAATATAATACTCCTATTTCTCCATCCCAGTTTTCTTCAACACTTATGTTGAAATTTCCTTTCTCAACTCTTTTCATTTCAGTAGCAAGTTTTATTATTGGCTGTGAAATACTGTATGAAAAATAGAGAGAAATTAAGGCTGCAATTACAACACTCAAAAGCGCAGTAAGATAGATAAAATTTCTTATCATCTTAGCTTTTTCATTAAGTTCATTCAGAGGTATCATACCGACAAGTTTCCACCCATTTTGAGGTAGAGTATTGTATATAACCATTATTTTATTACCATTCATAGTAATAAAATTACTTCTAGAACTGCTATTGTATAATTTAGTGGTATAAGGATATAAAAAGCTTTTGTCTTCAGAATATATCAGCTCTCCTTTGTCATCAACGAGATACACCTTTCCAGTTTTTCCAAGGTGTATATCAGATATTATTGAAGCAATTTTTGACATATCCATATCTACAGAAATAACTGCTATAGGTTTAGTAAAATTTTTTACATCGAAAACCAACCTCGAAACAGAAATCATTTGTTTCCCAAAATCATTGTTTATATACCAGTACAACCTGCCATTTAGCTGTATAGTTTTTTTATACCATTCTTTATCTTCTACTACTTTTGAAGACATCACATCATTTTGTTCCAATCTCATTGGGTATTGATTTTTACGCAAAGCAAAAATCTCTATAGAAGAATAATTTTTATTAAATATTCCAGGATATAATATACTGTTCCTAATAGCTGTAACTTCTCTGTTTATTTGAAAAGGAGTTTCTTTGTCATTGCGTGACAAATTATATTGAAGTTCCTTATTCATCGAAACATAAAGTATAGTATTCTTCATATTTTCTAGCATCTTTGATATGTTTTTATTAGCTTGATTTAAAGTCTGAAAAGTACTCTTTCTTACCTCTTCATTTATATATCTTGATGTAATATTACCTGTTATCGCTGCCACCATTATAAGCGGTATAACTATTATTAAAATATATGAAAGCAAAATTTTTTTATATAACATAAAAACCACCTTTATAAAATATTTCAACGAAATAAATCAATTACCTCCCTTACACATAAAAGTTTATAAAAAACTACACAAAATATTAAAAATATCACATTATTTTTGCAACCGATTTCTTATATAATTATTATACAACATCAAAACTATATTTAGTTAAGGAGGAGTTTTTGATGGGTAAAAAAAATAAAATCCTGACCTTAATAGTTTCGCTGGCACTAATAGTAACTTTAATTGCTGGTTGTGGTTCTAACACGAGCTCGTCCACTTCAAGTAATACTTCTAAAGACGAACCAGTTACAATTACTTATTCTGCAGGTAAAGATTCTACACCAGCTACTCAAAAATTAATTGAAGCTTTTGAAAAAAAATATCCAAATATTAAAGTCAAATTTCAAGAACTACCCAACTCTACAGATGATCAACATAATTCATATGTCACTGCATTGTCAGCAGGAGATTCAAGTATCGATGTTTTAGCAATGGACATTATTTGGACACCTGAATTTGCTGCTGCTGATTGGTTACTTCCATTAGATGATAAATTTACAGAAGAAATGAGAGAAAAGTTTTTACCGGGACCCGTTGAAGCGGTAACATATAATGGCCATGTGTGGGCAGTACCAAGATTTACAGACGCAGGAGTTCTCTATTATAGAAAAGATATCATAGATACTCCTCCGAAAACTTGGGATGAATTAATTCAAATGTCAAAAGAAAATGTTGGTAAAGGTGGTACTAAATATGGAATAGTATTTCAGGGCAATCAATATGAAGGTTTAGTTTGCGATGCTTTAGAACTTATAGGAAGCAATGGTGGAAGTGTTCTTGAAGGAGACAAAGTGACAATAAACACACCACAAGCAGTAGCAGGACTTCAATACCTGATAGATTTAGTAAAGATCGCTCCTCCAGGTGTAACAACGTATCAAGAAGAAGAGGCAAGGAATGTATTCCAACAAGGTGAAGCAATTTTTATGAGAAACTGGCCTTATGCATGGTCTTTAGTAAATGGAGATGATTCCCCAATAAAAGGTAAAGTAGGTATAGCTCCAATTCCAAAAGGAAAAAACGGCCAAGCTGGAACCCCAGTTTTAGGGGGATGGAATCTCGGTATAAACAAATACTCAAAACATCCTGAAGAAGCATGGAAATTTATAGAATTTGTTACAAGTGAAGAAGGTCAAAAGATAACCGCTTTAGAAGGCGGCAATCTCCCAACAATAAAATCTTTATATCAAGATGAAGAAGTTTTGGCAAAAAATCCTTATTGGGCAGATTTTTATGATGCATTCATAACAGCTAAGCCAAGACCTGTATCTCCTTTTTATCCTCAAATGTCTGATTCAATGCAAATTAACTTTCATAAAGCTTTGACAGGAGAAATAACAGCACAGCAAGCTATACAAAACATAGCGAAAGATTTGAACGACATAATTAAAAATGAAGGTAAAAAGTAAACTTAATGTACTTCTTCATACAAATCCAAAGTGGCAGCTTTTTGCTGCCACTTAATATAAAAAAGAGGTGATAACGTGGTAGAACAAAAAAATTTAACATCCCCAACTAAACAATCTAAGTTCCAACTAAGTGAAGCCACATTGGGATATATATTAGTTGCTCCAGCCTTACTCTGTATTATTGCAATAGCTTTATATCCTGTACTCAATACTTTTAAATTAAGTCTTTATTACATGAAATTGCAGCTTCCTGGACTCACTCATTTTGTAGGACTTCAAAATTACATCACACTATCCTCTGATTCCAGATTTTGGTCAGCAACTTCAAATACAATTGTTTTTACAGTTGTATCTGTAGCACTGGAGTTAGTGCTCGGAATGATAATGGCACTTTTGATGAATAAAAAATTTAAAGGTACAGGATTGGTAAGAGCTGCCGTGTTGATTCCATGGGCAATACCCACTATAGTATCCGCCCTCATGTGGAAATTCATTTATAATGACCAATTTGGTGTACTGAATGATATTTTAATGAAAACGGGCTTGATTGATAGTTACAGAGCTTGGTTGGGTAGCCCTTCTTTAGCAATGGGATCAGCTATATTTGCAGATGTATGGAAAACTGCACCTTTCATGGCATTATTATTGCTTGCCGGACTTCAAAACATATCTCATGACCTTTATGAGGCGGCAAAAGTAGATGGAGCAGGAAGCATAAGACAATTTTTTAGTATCACTTTACCATTGTTAAAACCTACAATTTTAGTTGCCCTCATATTTAGAACATTAGACGCTTTTAGAGTGTTTGACCTCATTTTCGTAATGACAGGAGGAGGACCTGGTAACTCAACAGAAACCCTTTCAATATATGCATATAAAACCCTTTTTAGAAACCTTGACTTTGGAATTGGTTCAGCAATAGCTGTTATAATATTCATCTTTGTTTTCATTTTTGCAATGTTCTATATAAAGCTTTTAGATAAAAGCATTTTGAAATGAGGTGATATAAAAATGAAACTTAAAAATACCATAAACCAAATTATTTTCTATATTTTTTTAACAATATTCCTTGTGTATATAATTTTCCCTTTTCTATGGCAAACACTTACCTCCTTTAAAACTCCACAAGAACTATTTAGTATTCCTCCAACATGGATTCCAAGTAAAATTTATACGGGATATTATATAAATGTATTTACTAAACGCCCTTTTTTAACCTATTTGAAAAATAGTTTTATTGTTGCTTCATCTACCACTCTTTTTAGTCTTTTTGTATCTTCTTTTGCAGCATATGCTTTAGCAAGGCTTAAATTTAAAGGAAAGGCGATAATACTATCTTTAGTTTTGTCTGTATCAATGTTTCCTGGAATAGCTATTGTAAGCCCTCTGTTTATTTTTCTAAAAAATGTAAACCTATTAAATAGCTATCTAGGGCTTATATTAACATACACTACTTTTGCAATTCCTCTTTCTTTGTGGATTTTAACCTCATTTTTTAAAGAAATTCCTTTTGAACTTGAAGAATCTGCAAAAGTAGATGGTGCTACTCCTATGCAAGCATTTTTAAAGATAATAATGCCTCTTGCTACCCCAGGTATGTTTACAACTGCCATTCTCACGTTTATAGCTGCATGGAATGAATTCCTCTTCGCCCTTGTATTTAACACACAAGACTCAATGAGAACAGTACCCGTCGGTATAGCTATGTTTCCTGGAGAACATGACCTTCCTTGGGGAGATATTGCAGCAGCATCTGTTGTAGTAACTGTTCCTCTAATTATAATGGTACTTATCTTCCAAAAAAGGATAATCTCCGGTTTGACTGCTGGAGCAGTAAAAGGATAAAAATTTTATGAAAGGAGTGTTTTAAATGCCATCAGTAAAAATTGGTATTATAGGTGCAGGAAGTGCTGTATTTTCTCTGAGGTTGGTGAGCGATTTATGCAAAACTCCAGCGTTATATGGAAGCTTAGTAACTCTCATGGATATCGATGAAGAAAGATTAGAGGCCGTGTACATACTTGCAAAAAGGTATGTGGAAGAAGTAGGAGCAGAGTTAAAGTTTGAAAAAACTAAAAATTTAGAAGATGCCATAATAGATGCAGATTTCGTAATAAATACAGCAATGGTAGGAGGACATACTTATCTAGAAAAAGTCAGACAGATTAGCGAAAAATATGGCTATTATAGAGGAATAGATGCACAGGAATTTAATATGGTTTCAGATTATTACACTTTCTCAAATTA
Organism: Thermoanaerobacter sp. CM-CNRG TB177; assembly: GCF_018588165.1. NCBI lineage: Bacteria > Bacillati > Bacillota > Clostridia > Thermoanaerobacterales > Thermoanaerobacteraceae > Thermoanaerobacter > Thermoanaerobacter sp. CM-CNRG TB177. The sequence continues at coordinate 7,456 of NZ_JAFCAC010000042.1, read as the reverse complement.
CAATCAGTTGAAATATTTCGTAGAAATTGCCAAGAAAATTGAAAAACTGTCTCCAAACGCCTGGTATTTACAAGCTGCTAATCCCGTATTTGAAGGCACAACTCTTGTAACAAGGACCTCTTCGATAAAAGCAGTTGGATTCTGCCATGGACATCTTGCATTAAAAGAAGTATTTGACACACTGGGACTTAAGCATAATAAAGTAGATTGGCAAGTAGCAGGAGTAAATCACGGAATATGGCTTAATAGATTTATATATGAAGGAAAAAGTGCTTACGAAAAGCTCAACACCTGGATAGAGGAAAATTCTCACAACTGGAAACCTCTTCATCCATTTAATGACCAGCTATCCTCAGCTGCCATTGATATGTACAAGTTTCACGGAGTTTTGCCTGTTGGCGATACCGTAAGAAATGCTTCTTGGCGGTATCATAAAAACCTGGAAACAAAGAAAAAGTGGTATGGAGAACCTTGGGGTGGTGCAGACTCTGAAATAGGTTGGAAATGGTACCAAGAAACATTAGGAAAAATTACAGACATCACTAAAAAGATTGCAAAGTTCTTGATAGAAAATCCAAAAGCAAAGTTTAGCGATATAAAAGAAATTTTCGGTCAAGAGGCAAAAGACAATGAATTACTACAGGAAATGGAAAAAATACTAGACCCAGAGCAAAAAAGTGAAGAACAGCACATTCCTTTCGTAGAATCGATTGTAACCGGCAAAAAAGAAAGATTTGTAGTAAATATACCAAATAGAAGAATAATTCCTGCAGTAGAAAATGATGTTGTTGTAGAAGTACCTGCAATAGTAGATAGCGAAGGAATACATCCAGAAAAAATAGAACCCATGCTCCCAGAGAGAGTAATAAAGTATTACCTAAAACCGAGAATTATGAGAATGGAAATGGCAGTAGAAACATTTTTAACAGGGGACATAGACATAATAAAAGAACTTCTGTACAGAGACCCTAGAACTCAAAATGATGGGCAGGTAGAAAAAGTTTTAGAAGAAATTCTATCCCTACCAGAAAATGAAGAGATGAGAAAACATTATTTAAAAAAATAGTGAGGCTAAATTTAACTAATGAGGTGCCATTTGTAAAATCCTTTGTACAAATGGCACCTTTTTTATTTTACTCTCTTTTTAGCACCTTCTTTTTTATTTCCGATACAAATTCTTCTATATCTTTAAGGTTAGATGTAATAATCTCATATAATTCTTCATCTGTCACTAAATTGTAAAGATGCACCATTCTATTTCTATATCCCGCCATTTTCACTAATTTTTTACTCAACTCCTCATCTATATATCCGTATTCTCCTAACCCTCTCGCAATTGATTTATATTCTTTTGATAATTCGATATTACCTGCCTTTGCTAATATATGCCTTCCTATATCGAAAATTGCCTCCAAAGTTCTCCTTAAAAAACTTTCTGCAGCCGCAGAATTTCTTTTATCACTTAAAAAAGTTGCTTTATCCATTGAAGACAAAACTTTTAGTTCCTCCAAATACTCGCTAATAAGAATAAGTCTTTCCAAAATTAACTGGCTATTTATCATATTCCCCACCACAACTTTTAATATTTTTCTAGCACTTCTTCAATGTACTTATCGTACATATATTTAAAGTCTGCTGCTCTTCTTAAAATCTGCATTTCATAACTATCTTTAAACTCTTCAGAGTAGGAATATACGCATATCCCCTTTAAGGCTTCTAGCTGGAATATGGAATGATTTTCTTGAAGAAATACCAAGTCCAATTTATAAGGTTTAAAAAGATCTTCTAGCTCATTGTAAATATCCGCATAAAGCAAATAACGCTTTTCTATTTTTTCTATATCCTCCAAAAAAACCACGCCTACATCAATGTCTGCCAAAGGGTCATCTATGACTACTTTCTCCCCCTGCAGTAATTTCAATGCATTTTCTTTTTGTGAACCAAACAGGTACACTAAACCTATTTTGTATTTTTCACATATTTCTGATAACTTCTGGGATACAGCAAACATTCTTCTTCACCCATTTTCATTGTAACATAAAAACTATTTTATTCCAATAACAACCACATCATTCCCCTTTGACTTTATCACTGTATTTGAAAGCATGATTTCAAGGCTTTTTAGAGCCTTTTGAAGCAGTGCCTCATCAGATGCCTCTCTTGTCGCTCTTACTGTAGAATGTATACCTCCACCCTGTTTTAAAATGTCAATATAGGAATAACCTTTAAGCTTTAGAGCCATTTCATTTTCTCTAGAACCATAGTGCATAATATGAGTATGAGGATCTACAAATCCAGGAATTGCAATCATGCCTTTTGCGTCAATTTTTTCTTTTGCAGAAATTGCGGCAGGTGATTTCCCTGCCGCTAAAATTTTTCCATCTTTTATTGCAATATAAGCATCTTCAATTTCTTCTATATTTTCCATGTCACTTCCACATAGCGGGCAATTGCCAAGAGGTGTATAAATTTTCTTAATGTTGTATATTAACAAATCTGCCTCCATTTTAACACCTCATTCGTATATTCTATTTTCTAAAACCATATTTTCAGAAAAGTTCTCTATTCTTAAATAATAATCTGCCACATCAAACAAAGCCTTTGCTGGCACAAGCCCTATTATTTCACTGCCTATAACATTTACCCCATACCTACTAGCTTCTGCTTTAATTGTTTCAAAAACTCTGTAAATAGGTGTTTTATTAAAATCAGTAAGGTTCATCGACACCTGCACAATTCCTCTTTCTTTTAATTCCACCCCCATCGCCTTTACATACCGGTAACCGCCGTTTGAAAATCGGATAGCTTTAGCAATTTTGTTAGCTATATCAATATTGTCTGTAGCAAGATTGACATTGTAGGCAATGAGAAAATTTCTTGCGCCAATCACTGTCGCACCGCTTTTTGGGTTCATCTCCTGCGGACCAAAGTCTGGCTTCCATTCCGGCTGTTTTATCTTTTCAAAAAAGCCTTCATATTCTCCCCGCCTTATATTCTCTAAATTTTTTCTTTCAGGAGTTGTAGCAGCTTCTTCATATAAATACACAGGTATATTAAGCTCTCTTCCAACCCTTTCTCCTACTTCTCTTGCAATTTGGATACATTCTTCCATTGTAGCATTTTTTACAGGTATAAAGGGTACTACATCTGTTGCCCCAATCCTCGGATGCTCTCCTTTATGGTACCTCATATCAATTATCTCTGAAGCTTTTTTAATGAGCTTAAAAGCCGCCTCTTTTACTCCCTTTGCATCTCCACAAAAGGTTATAACTGTCCTGTTGTGGTCTTTATCGGAAGAGTAATCCAAAAGCTTCACTCCTTCCGTCGACACAACTTCTTTGACAAGCTGTGCTATTTTTTCTTGGTCTCTTCCTTCACTAAAATTAGGTACACATTCAATTATCTGATCCATTTATTTCCTCATCCTTTCCAACGTTTATTTTAGCATAGGCATTTTTATTCCTTTTTCTTTCGCTTTCAAAACCATTTCTAAATTTTGAATTTGTCAATATAGTATATTTCTATTTAATATGTCAAAAATCCTGCTAATATTTATGCATTTTTAAAATTTAAAAAAGCGGGAGTTCTCCCGCTTACTCTACTTTAAACTGCTTAATTGCTTCCATAAGCGTATTGGCATAATTTTTAAGCTCATTTGCTGTTGTAGCCATTTCCTCCACAATCGCTGACTGCTCCTCTGAAGTTGCCGATACTTCCTCGGCTGATGCTGCAGCCTCCTCTGATACAGCCGCTATGTTTTGTATTGAATCAACTATCTTGTTCTTGTGAGATTCTATCTCCTTTAAAGATTTATTAAGATTGTCAATTTTTTCTACTATGAAATTCACTGCATGAAGTATTCCTTCAAATACATCTTTTGTAGTATTGACTACATTGCTTTGCTCTTCTATCGATTTTGTTGAATCTTCTACTGTTTTGTAGGTATCGTTAATAGTGTTTTGTATTTCAGATATTAAGTTTGCTATGTTTCTCGCTGCCTGTGAAGACTGCTCTGCCAATTTCCTCACTTCATCCGCTACAACTGCAAAGCCCCTTCCTGCTTCTCCTGCTCTCGCTGCCTCTATCGCTGCGTTTAGTGATAAAAGATTTGTCTGGTCAGCTATACCTGTTATCGTCTCTACAATCTTGCTTATTTCCGTAGATTTTTCTAAAAGATAATTTGTGGATTCTTTTACATTGTTATTCGCTTCTACTGTCAGTTCTGTCTTTTTAATTAAGTCATCTATAATCACAAGCCCTTCGTTGGATACCATGCTGACATTTGCTACTTCTTGGTTTATCTCATCAGCGTTTTTAAGGGATTGGTCTATCAATTGCCCAAGTAATACAGTGGCATTAGCGCTCTCCTCTGCCTCTTTTGCTTGGCTAGAAGCTCCTTGTGCGATTTCTTCAATGGCTTTTGCAACATCCTGCGTGGCTTGAGCTGCCTGCTCTGATGCTACTGCTAAATTCTCTGCAGAATGATTTACAGATTCTGATATGCTCTTTATGTCAAAAACAAGTTTCTTTATTCCTTCTATCATTGTGTTGAAGCTGTTTGCCAGTATTCCAACTTCATCTTTTGATTTAATATCAATATTTACATTCAAATTACCATTTGCTCCCTCTTCCATTGTTTTTGATAGTTCATTAAGAGGATTAAGTTTTCTATTAAGGAACCAAATAATAAGCATAGAACCAACAATTAAATTTATTATTGATATTATAATTATTACATTAAGAACTGTTTTTACTGGTCTATAAAAGTCTTCATCATAAGCACCAACATTTACAAACCAATCCCAGGGCGCAAAATACCCAACTGCATTAGTTTTAGGACGCATTTTTTTCTCGCCAGGATTCTGCCAATAAAAATGTATAATACCATTATTTTTAGGATTCCTACCTTCTTCAATAATAAGCTTTACTATATTATTACCTTTAGGGTCTACTACTTCGGATATATCTTCTCCTTCTTTATATGGATGCATCATTTCTATTCCTTGACTATTTATAGCATACATATAAGCTCCTATATTTAGTTCTAGTTTATCATTTTGACCTCTGGTTTTTCCATCTTCCTTTTTAGGATTTAACATCTTAGATTTAAAAATTTCTTGTGCTTCTTCTCTTGTTAGTTTACCCGCTTGAACTTGTTCTTCTAATGCTTCCATGAAAGCAATTCCCATATTTACTTTATTTTTTAGTGCGGTTTCTCCAAGATTTAAAAGTGCCTTTTTAGATACATTATAAGCAGCAAAACCTAAAACAGACATACTTATTAAAGTTACTGCAATGAACATTAAAACTAATGTTGATTTAATACTTTTTGTACCTACTTTTTGCAGTTTTTTCATTTAATGTTCCTCCTTTGTTTAGTATCCATAGGTCTTTGCAGAACCCCAAAATCCTCACAAATTAAGGGGTTCTGCTATATATTTTTAAAGGAATTCCTCCACTTTTGTCAAATTTTATATAGACGACCAAATCCAAAAACAAAATGGGGGGGAAATCCCATGAAAATCAAAGCTAAAAATTATCTCTCTCAGATAATTACGCTAATGTCCAATCTTTTTTTGAAGAAGATAAACCTAAGATTATTAAACTCTTTGAGTCTTTTGTTGATTTATCTGAACTTATTCCGCCTTCTTTTTACGTCCATTATTATTTCCACTACCTATAGGGAATTAGTCTTGAATCTATGCTTACTGCTCTCATTATCCAAAAAATTCTCTCTATCCCTACTATTCAACTGCTCGTTTATATCCTTGGTCTATCTAAAGAACTGAGAGAGCTTTGTGGCTTCTCAAGAGTTCCTAATGCTTCTCAATTCTGTTGCAATAGTTAGTGTTAATATCAGGTATAAGGGTATATTCATGTTGTCCGCATGCTTGTCCAAAAACACCTTCTCCAGGAATTTCAGTATTCCCTCCTGTTTCATTTTTAGTATTATGGTATCTATTAAATTCGGAAAACTTATATTGGCTGTATCAATATTCCCTTTTCTAATAGATTCTAATATTTTTTCTTTATCTTTTTTTGCTTATTTATATTACATTTTATTTGTCGGCATAACATGCTTCTATTTTAAGTCCGTGTCAAGATTTTGTAGGTAAAATTTTTTAACTAAATATTTTAGCTGATTCTCTAAATTACCTCACCGCTAATTACTATTCCTTCTAGTGTTTATGATATATATTTCTATTTATGTTAAATTATTGATTTCAAAAACTAAAAAATTCCTCTTTCTTTACCATCTTTTATATGGTAAAGATTGTTAATCGCTATTGAACTGTTTTGATACTTTTTGAGTAAGTTCATGTATCCCTTTTTCTAGTTCATAAAAATCTTTACTCTCTTTTATTATTTTTATTAAACCTTCTACAAAAAGCAGGATTGCACCCACTATGTGTCGAACATCTAATAACATATCAGACCTCACCTCCCTTTTGATGTTGTTTTGATTTTTTTCGCGGTGAGGTCTTTTTTCTACATTTGCACCTCTTTTTCCTGCTTAATCACCTACTGAAATTTTACACTATCTTCTGTGTTTTGTTTAAAAGAATTTATGTACTTATTTAAAACCGATAAAGCTGCTTGATTGGAATCGTTTATCTTGGTTTTAAGAACACTCTCTGCAATATTTGTAGAAAAATATCCTGCTATGACAAGGGGAATTAAAATAAGCAAGAGCATAAACACCAAAAGTTTTGTTTTAATACTTTTCATTTGTTACCCTCCTATTATATAGAAATAAAGTGTTGTTGATTCCCCTTTTTCTCCCGCAAGACTTCTTCCAGTGCTTCTACGATTTTGTAATTATATTTTTGTAGTTGGGTTTTTAATTCAAATATTGCCTCGTGTATACTTTTTAACCTCTTTTCATTATAAGGCCTTTTTGTAGTCATTGCATCAAAAGAATCACAAATTCCTATTATTTGAGCACTTAAAGGGATAATACTGACACCAAAAGGATAGCCAGAACCATCTAGCCTTTCATGATGGTAAAGTACCCCTGGAACCAAATCCTTCAATGAAGGAAAAATTTTTAACATTTCCGAGCCATAACTCGGATGTATCTTCACAAACTCGTATTCTAACTCTGTAAGCGGACCTGGCTTGTCAAGAATGGAGACAGGTACCAATACCTTGCCAATATCGTGTAATAATCCCCCCTTACAGTTATAAATTTGCTCCTCTTTAGGTAATCCTAATTTTTTAGAAACTAAATAAGTAAGTTTTGCAACTCTTATACTGTGTAAGTAAGTCGTATAGTGATAATGTTTCAAACTCGTCATTAAATGCTTTATAAGATAATACTCGCTGTAATTGTATACTTCCACCGTTTTCCCTTCTTTTCGACATAATTTGACAAAGAAATTATACCATTTGTTTCTTGAAATGTCAATTTTAAAAAAGTTTCAAAAAAAAAAAAAAAAAAAAAAAAAAAAAAAAA
>NZ_JAFCAC010000041.1:0-25303 GCF_018588165.1 Thermoanaerobacter sp. CM-CNRG TB177 | reverse complement strand
AAGTCGCTCCTTATGCAAAATATCTCCTTTACGAAAGTTTGTCTACAGTCTGAGCAGTCTAAAATTACTTTTAGACTGCAGTTTGTTGACAAACCTTTTTTCATATAAAAGAGGCATTTTGCATTTATGAAGTGACTTGTTAAAAGTAGCAACTAAACTTAGCGAGGCCGAGGGACGGAGGTAGGTCCAAAGCCAAAAAGGGCGGAGAAGCCACTAAGGCAAGGACGCTGAATGTGACCGACGCTACGGAGTCCGATGGGAAGCTTATGTTTAGTCGCCGAAATTTTCTCCTTTAAGTTTATAAAGGAGATCTTTGTATAGCATTTGCTCTTCTAGGATATTTTGTCGGACATTTATCTACTTTTTTAATAATTATCAAATGATGAACTATATCGCTATAAGGAAGTCTGATTTCCATAACTTCCTCGATTTTCCCTTTCAATTCTCTCAAAGCTTTTTGAGTATTTTCTATTTCCTCTTCAATCTCTCTTCCTTTTAAAGCAATAAAATAACCCTCTACTTTTACAAAAGGAAGAGTATATTCCAATAAAATATTTAAAGGTGCAACAGCTCTTGCCACGGATAAATCAAATTGTTCTCTATATTTTATGTCTTTTCCTATATCTTCAGCTCTTCCGTGAATTAATTCTATTTCATTTATATCCAATTTATTTATAACTTCTTCTAAAAAAGTAATTCTTTTTTTAGAAGAATCTAAAAGAGTAGCTTTTAATTTAGGAAACACAATTTTTAAAGGAATAGAAGGAAAACCAGCGCCTGTACCAACGTCTATAATTTTTTCTTCTCCTTTTATTTTACCACTCTTAACCACAGATAAGCTATCTAAAAAATGCTTAATCACAACTTCACTTTCTTCTGTAATTGCTGTTAAATTCATTTTTTTATTCCATTCCAATAAAAGAGAATAATATTTATGGAAATGTTCCACATGGAACATTTCCATAAATATACCTAACTTCTTAGCCCCATCAATTAGCATATCAACCGATTTGTTTTTCATCGCTTTTATTTCTCCTTAACTGCTCCATGTAAATTAAAAGCACAGAAATATCAGCCGGCGAAACTCCTGAAATACGCGAAGCCTGTCCAATTGAAGTAGGTCTTATTTTTGTCAATTTCTCTTTTGCTTCATTGCTCAAACCAGGAATTTGATAATAATCAATATTTTCTGGAATCTTTTTGTTTTCTAAAGCTTTAAAGTGTTCAATTTGTCTTAGTTGTTTTAATATATATCCTTCATATTTAATATTTATATCTATTTGTTCAGCCACACTTTCTAAAATATTATCGGGTCTTTGTTTATCTAAAAATTTAGTAGACTTATAATCAATTTCAGGTCGCTTTAGCAAAGTATAAAGGTCAACTCCTGTAACCAAAGGAGTACTTCCTCTAGATATGAGAAAATTATTGACTTCCTCAGAGGGCTTTATCACAACTCTAGCAAGTCTTTTCATCTCTTTTTCTAACTGGATCTTTTTCTTTAAAAATTTTTCATATCTTTCTTCTGTTACAAGACCTATCTCATAACCTAACTCTGTCAATCTTAAATCTGCGTTATCTTGTCTTAACAGAAGTCTATACTCTGCTCTCGAAGTGAGCATTCTATAAGGCTCATTTGTACCTTTTGTTACTAAATCATCAATCAATACTCCTATATAAGCTTGAGACCTATCCAAAATTACAGGAGGTTTGTTCAAAAGCTTCATGGCAGCATTTATTCCCGCCATTAAACCTTGAGCAGCTGCTTCTTCATATCCAGATGTGCCATTGACTTGTCCTGCAAAATACAGCCCTTCAATTTTTTTAGACTCTAAAGTAGCTTTTAATTGCGTTGGGTCTATACAGTCATATTCAATAGCATAAGCTGGCCTCATCACTCTTACATTTTCAAGGCCTGGAACAGTCCTCAAAAATTCCAATTGTACATCTTCAGGCAAACTGGAAGACATACCTTGTACATACATTTCATAAGTATTTAATCCTTCTGGTTCAATAAAAATTTGATGCCTCTCTTTGTGAGGAAACTTTACTACTTTATCTTCAATAGAAGGGCAGTATCTTACTCCTACACCTGTTATCTCACCACTAAAAAGAGGAGAACGGTCAATATTCGCCATGATTATTTCATGAGTTCTTTTATTAGTATAAGTAAGCCAACAGGGCAACTGCTCTATTTCAATTTTATCATGCATATAAGAAAAAGGAGTAATTACTTCATCCCCCGGCTGCATTTCCATTTTGGAAAAATCAATACTTCTTTTATCAACTCTTGCAGGAGTACCCGTTTTAAATCTCATCAATTTAAAGCCCAATCGTTTTAAAGTCTCAGAAAGTTCATTAGCCGGAAAAAGCCCACTAGGTCCACTTTCAAAACTTACATCACCAATTATAACTCTTCCTTTTAAAAAGGTACCTGTAGTAATAATACAAGCCTTACATTTATATATCGCGCCTAATTTTGTCACAACTCCCGTGACTTTATTGTCTTCTACCAAAATATCTACAATTTCCGCCTGTTTTATATCAAGGTTTTGCTGTCTTTCTAAAGTATACTTCATGTTTGCTTGGTAAAGCTTCTTGTCAACTTGTGCCCTCAAAGACCTTACAGCAGGACCTTTACTAGTATTTAAAGTGCGGATTTGTAGTAGTGATTTGTCTGTATTTATAGCCATTTCCCCACCTAAAGCGTCAATTTCTCTCACCAACTGAGACTTTGCAGGGCCTCCAATAGAAGGATTGCAAGCCATCAAAGCAATAGAATCTAAATTTACAGCAAAACCTACTGTTTTAAGACCCAACCTTGCACAGGCAAGAGCAGCTTCACTGCCCGCATGTCCCAACCCAACCACTGCAACATCGTATTCACCTGCAATAAAACTCATACTTTCACCTACTTTCCTACACAAAATCTTTCAAAAATTTCATTTATTAAATCCTCAGTTGCCGTCTCACCAGTAATTTTACCTAATTGGTCAAGAGCTGCATTTAAATCAATTGTAATTAGGTCTTCACTATACCCCATTTCGATAGCTTTAACACAGCTTTCCATATATTTTTTAGCATTGATAAGGGCTTCTTTATGCCGCGAATTTATTATTATTTCTTCTTCTCTTAAATTTATGTCTCCTCTAAAAACTAAATCATAAATGGCGTTTTCTAATTTTTCTAATCCAATTCTTTCAACAGTTGAAACCTCTATTATTATACCATCTTTAATAAGACTTTTTAATTTACTTTCGTCAATTTTTTTAGGTAGATCTATCTTATTCAACACAAATATAATGTTTTTTTCTGTTAAAATGTCAAAAATCTGGTAGTCTTCTTCAGACAACTCTCGTGAAGCATCCAGCACAAACAATATCAAATCTGCTTCAGCCAAAACCTCTTTGCTTCTCTCAACTCCTATTTTTTCCACTAATTCGTCTGTATCCCTAATTCCTGCTGTATCAATAAGCTTTATTGGAATACCTTTTACATTAATATATTCTTCAATAATATCCCTGGTGGTCCCTGGTATATCTGTGACAATAGCTCTATTTTCTTTTAATAAGGCGTTTAAAAGAGAGGATTTACCAACGTTTGGTTTACCAATTATGGCAGTTTTAAGTCCTTCTCTTATAATCCTTCCACTTTCAGAAGATACAATGAGTTTATCGATATCTTCCACTATTTCCTTGGCAGTTTCTAACATTTCTTTTCTTTCTAGTTCCTCCACATCCTCTTCGGGAAAATCTATTAAAGCTAAAAGATGGACTAGCAGCCCCATAATTTTATCTTTCATCTCTTTTATTCTACTTCCAACATATCCAGCCAACTGCTTCTGAGCGTATTTATTAGCAAGCATAGTCTTAGCAGTAATTATATCTATCACTGCTTCGGCCTGAGATAAATCAATTCGCCCATTTAAAAAAGCTCTTTTTGTAAATTCCCCTGGTTCGGCTAAACGAGCACCTTGTTTTAACACTAATTCTAAAATTTTAGAAGTAATTACTATTCCTCCATGACAATTTATTTCAACTATATCCTCTCTTGTATAGGTATTTGGTTTTTTCATGATAGATACTAAAACTTCATCATATATCTCTTGTGTTTCAGGGTCTACTATATGTCCATAATGTAAAGTATGGCTTTTTACCTTTTTTATATCTTTAGCTTTATAGGGTTTAAAAATTTTTGAAATTATCTCTAAAGCATCATCTCCACTTATTCTAACTATTCCAATTCCTGCTTCCCCTGGAAAAGTAGAAATAGCTGCAATTGTATCAAAAGCCATTTTCATCACCAACCAAAAAATTATCTTATAAAATAATATACCAATATTTTTGGCTTTTCAATCAAAATATAAAAAAACCCCTTGACAGGGTATTATTTTAAAGCTATTATGACTCTTCTGTTAGGCTCCTCTCCTTCACTATACGTCTCTACATAAGGATGGTCCTGCAAAGCCATGTGAATTATTCGCCTCTCATTAGGACTCATGGGCTCCAACTCAACGCTTTCCTTTGTCTCCATTACTTTTTTGGCTAATTTTTTTGCAAGCCTAATTAAAGCCTCTTCTCTTCTTTTTCTATAATTTTCTGCATCTAATATAATCCTTCTATATCTATCATACCCTCTATACTTGCTGGCAACAACATTTACAAGATATTGCAATGAATCTAATGTCTCTCCCCGATGTCCTATAAGCAATCCCACGTTTTTCCCATGTAAATTAAACTTTATGGTATTCTCATTTTCTTCTATGTCAAATTTCACATCGAGCTTCATTGCTTCAATTACTTGCTGTAAAAAATTTTTAGCACTTTCTTTTATTACATCTTTTAAAATCACTTTAACTATTGCCTGTTTGCTTATAAGGCCCAGAAAACCTTTACCCCCTTCATCCAACACTTCCACTTCTACCATTTCTCTCGGCACACCAAATTCCTGCAAGGCAAGATTTACAGCTTCTTCCACTGTCTTGCCTGTCCTTATAAGCTCCTTCAATTTATGATTCCCCCTTAGCGGTATTGGTCTCTCTCATAAAAATATACTGCTGCACTATCTGAAATATATTACTTGTAACCCAATATATTCCTATCCCTGCCGGCAAAGAAACAGTTATCCATCCTATAAAAATTGACATCATTATATTCATAGAATTTTGACTTTTGTCTGTTGCTACCATTGCAGAAGATATATAAGTAGTCACCGTAGCCAAAATAGGGATTATATAATAAGGATCTCTTTCTGCAAGGCTATGCATCCATAAAAAAGATGCAGTCGAAAATGCTGGATAAGTTCGAAGCATTGCAAAAAGGGGCCACAATATTATCAAAGGTAATAGCATAGGTAAACAGCCACCAAAAGGATTTACTTTTTTCTCTTGATACAATTTCATTGTTTCTATATTTAATTTTTGAGGGTCTTTAGCATACTTCTTTTGAAGTTCTTGTATAAGAGGTTGTATTTCTTTCATCTTTTTCATCGTATTCATTTGCTGCACATAAAAAGGCAAAAGTAGTATCCTAATTAAAATAGTGAAAATAATTATAGCAATGCCATAATTCCCTACATATTTATATATAAACTCTAATAATTCTCCTAAATACATAGCAATTGTTGCCATAATATACCTCCAAAAATTTATTTTACAGGGTCATATCCCCCCGGATTAAAGGGATTGCACCTTAAAATCCGCCAAACTGACATAATTCCACCTTTCAAAAGTCCATACTTTGATATTGCTTCTATAGAATATTGAGAACAAGTTGGGTAAAATCTACAGCTCCTTGGCTTCATAGTCGAAATATATCTTTGATACAACTTAATTAAAAAAATAACAACATTTTTCATTTTTCATTCCCCGCATAAAGAGGTGTTTTCATAATTAATTTTCTCATGGAACTTTTTAAAGTGTGAAAATCGGCCTCAACAATTTTTCCTCTCGCCACAAAAATTATATCAAACCCTTTTTTTATCTCAATATCTAAAAGTCTAAAACTTTCATGTAAAAGCCTTCTAACTCTATTTCTTACCACACTTTTACCTATTTTTTTACTCACTGAATAGCCAACTCTATTAAAGCCTAAATTATTCTCCATATAATACATTACAACAAACTGATTAGCAGTAGATTTACCATTTGAATAAACCTTTTTAAATTCATAACTCTTTTTAATTTTTACAACCTTATTACTCATTTATACCTCCGGATTGTAAAAAAGGCCCCAAAGGCCTCACGCTGTCAACCTATGTCTACCTTTTTGTCTTCTTCTCTTTAAAACATTTCGACCACTTTTGGTAGACATCCTCTTTCTAAAACCGTGTACTTTTTTTCTACGTCTTTTTTTGGGTTGATAAGTGCGAAGCATTGGTACACCTCCTAAAACCTAAAAATGCTATAAAAATTATAACGTTAATTACTGAGTATGTCAACAAGTCTTTTGAAATAAAAAAATTATCAACAACTTAAAAATTATCTACATTAAACTGTAGACAAAATTATTTTTCTTATTGATAATCTGTTGATAATTTGTTATTATAAAATTAAACTGTTGATAACTTAAATAAATTGTAGCCACAAAAATAACAACTTATTCACAGGTTGTTGATAAATTTGTGGATAAGTTGTTATTTACATGTTAGTTTCTTTATTCATTACATTTATAATACGGGTATTTTAATTTTTTTATCCGTTTTTTTTATCAAAACATAACTTATCAACAATATGTGCAAATAGACTTATATAATAATTATCAAACCAAAAAATCCACAAAATTAAATTAAACTTATTAACAATTAAATTATACCGATAATATATTATGCCACCCCTTTAAATAAGTTATCCACATTTTATTGATGGGCTTAGGAGGTCATACAATGTATGGAGATCATCGTCAAATATGGGAGAGGATAGTGGAGGTTATAAAAAGTGAACTCACCCCCACCAGCTACAATACTTGGTTAGTCCACATAAAACCACTAGCAATCATTGATAATGTGTTATTTTTAAGTACTCCCAATACCTTTACAAAAAATATAATAAACGGAAGATATATAAATATTATTTATGATGCAGCTTCAAAAGCTTCAAACAAGTTATACGAGATTAAAATATTATCAGAAGACGAAGAAGAATACAGAGAAATTAAAGAATCTATTGAAAAAGAAAACTCAACTGAATCCACTACTCTTTCTACTCTAAATCCAAAATATACTTTCGACACCTTTGTTGTTGGAAACAGCAATAAGCTTGCTCACGCTGCATGCCTTGCAGTAGCTCAAGCTCCAGCAAAAGCATACAATCCTTTATTTATCTACGGAGGAGTGGGTCTAGGTAAAACCCACTTAATGCATGCAATAGGACACTTTATTAATAAACACCAAAGTGGCTACAAAATAATGTACGTTACATCAGAAACGTTTACAAATGAGTTGGTTAACTCCATAAAAGACGACAAAAATGAAGAATTTAGAAACAAGTACAGAAATATTGACGTCCTTCTAATAGATGATATTCAATTTATAGCAAAAAAAGAACGAACTCAAGAAGAATTTTTTCATACCTTTAACACTCTTTATGAAGCAAACAAACAAATAGTTATTTCCAGTGACAGGCCTCCAAAAGAAATTCCAACTTTAGAGGAAAGACTAAGGTCAAGGTTTGAATGGGGTTTAATCGCTGATATACAGCCACCAGATTATGAAACGAGAATTGCAATACTTAAGAAAAAAGCTCAAACAGAAAATCTAAATATCCCCGACGAAGTTTTAGCCTATGTGGCAGAAAAAATTCAATCAAACATAAGAGAATTAGAAGGAGCACTAATAAGAATTGTAGCTTTTTCAAATCTTACAAAAGCAAATATTGATCTAGAATTAGCTAAACAAGCCTTAAAAGAAATTGTATCTAATAAAACAAGAGAAATAACTGTAAAACTCATCCAAGAAGAAGTTTGTAGGTATTATAACATAAAATTAGAAGATTTTAGGTCCCGCAAAAGGACAAAAAACATAGCTTACCCACGGCAAATTGCTATGTACTTAGCAAGAGAGTTGACAGATTTATCGCTTCCCAAGATAGGAGAAGAATTTGGAAAAGACCATACAACTGTAATACATGCTTATGAAAAAATTTCTAATGAAATAAAAGAAGACGAACTTCTTTCAAGACAGATTGAAGAATTAAAAAAGAGAATAAAAGGTTATTAACATATAAACAGGGATAACCCTGTTTATATGTTTTAAAATTTTTTATTTGTGAATACTGTTAATAAATTCAACTTGTTACTCAGAAATTATCAACAAACAATTATCGACTCTTTCTTTGCTTATAAGCAATTACTAACATACTAACACTTTCTATTATTACGACTACTAAAATGCTTATTTTATTTATTATATGTTCTAACTCAAAAAAAATATTCTTGAAAACAGGAGTGAAAAAAATGAAATTTGTGTGTGACAAAAATTCATTATTTGAAGGAGTAAATATTGCAATAAGGGGGGTATCCTCCCGTACCACACTTCCCATTCTCCAAGGAATAAAAATCACAGCTTTAAAAGATCAAGTTAAATTTTCAGGAACCGACCTGGATATAGGAATAGAATGCCAAATTCCTGCCATGGTAGAAGAAGAAGGGGAAATAGTAGTACCTGCAAAAATTTTCTCAGAATTAGTCCGAAAATTGCCTGAAGAGGATGTAAAAATAGAAAGTGATTCTCAAAATACAGTAAATGTGATCTGCGATAGTATAAATTTCACTATTGCAGGAAGTGATGCTGTAGAGTTTCCCGAAATTCCTCAAGTATCAAAGGAAAACTCTTTTAAATTGACCAAAAATATTCTGAAGGATTTAATAAAAAAGACAGTCTTTTGCATTGCCCACGAGCAAACAAGACCGATTTTGACAGGTGTTTTATTTGAAGTATTTCCAAATGAAATAAAAGCAGTGGCTTTAGATGGATTCAGAATGGCCATATACACTTATCAAAGTGAGGAAAAATTTTTTGAAGAAGGTATAGAGAAATATTCTATAGTAATTCCAGGTAAAACTTTGGAAGAGATATATAAAATCTTAGAAGATGAGGAAACAGAAATAGATATATACCATACTGCTAATCAAGTGCTATTCCAAATTGAAAATACAAAGGTAATATCAAGGCTTTTAGAAGGAAGCTTTATAAACTACAATGCTGTTCTGCCAAAGGATTATAGGACTGAAGTGGTAGTTAAAAGGGAAGTTTTAACTGAAAGTATTGAAAGAGCTTCCCTAATTGCAGAAAGCAAAAATAATTTGATTAAGTTCGAAATAGGTGATAAATTTATTACTGTCTCTTCCAATTCTGAAAAGGGAAAGATGGTAGAAAAGATAGAAGTTAATGTAAAAGGAATGTTTCTTGAGATTGCTTTTAATTCCAGATATTTACTAGACTCTTTAAGAGCCATCGATGAAGAAGAAATAACGCTCTATTTCATAAATAGTATAAATCCGTTAATAATAAAACCTATAGGAAGCAAAGATTATCTTTATATGATACTTCCTGTAAAGCTCAATTAAAAATCAAGAGGTGTTTTTTCATGATAGAAGTTCCTATAGAGACGGAATATATTACCTTGGGGCAATTTTTAAAATATATGAAAATATGCGAGACTGGGGGACAAGCAAAGCAATTTATTTTAGAAGGAAAAGTAAAAGTAAACGGCGCAATAGAATTAAAAAGAGGTAAAAAACTTCGCAAAAATGATATAATTGAAGTAGAGGGAAAAACTTATATCATAAAGTGAGGAATTTAACTTGTATGTGAAGGAGTTATTTGTCGACAATTTTAGAAACTTAGAAAAGCAAAGAATAGAATTTTGCGAAGGAATAAATATATTTTATGGTTTAAATGCACAAGGGAAGAGCAATTTATTAGAAAGTATTAGACTTTTAAGCATGGGAAGGTCTTTTAGAGGGAGTAAAAGTACAGAGCTAGTAAGATTTGGAGAAAATTATTTTTATGTAAAAGCAATAATTTGTCAAGAAAATAACGATAAAAAAATAGAGTTTGGATATAAAAAAGATGGTAATAAAGTTATTAAAGTAAATAGCAATAAAATAAAGTCGATTTCCGAACTTTTAGGGCAACTTTTGACAGTCATTTTTTCTCCTGAAGATTTAAATATAATAAAAGAAGGACCTTCCCATCGCAGAAAATATTTAGACTCTTGTATATCTATTATTGAAAAGAATTATCTCTATAACCTCATGCAATATAACAAAATACTAATGAATAGAAATAAACTATTAAAAAACATAAAAGAAGGAAAAAGTAAAAATATATTGGAAATTTTTGATGACCAGTTAGTAGAATACGGGGCAAAAATAATTATGGTGAGACAAAATTATTTAAAAAACCTAGAAATTAATATAAAAAAATTTTTACTTGAAATTTCCAATGAAAAAGCGGAAATTGTCTACTTAAATAGTGTGGGACTGAAAGATGCTTCAGATGAAGAGACAGTAAAAAAAAGATTGAAAGAAAAATTATCAAAGAATATAGATTTGGATTTAAAGTATCTTACAACACAAGTTGGTCCCCATAGGGAAGATTTTAAAATTATTATAAACGGCTATGATTCAAGAGTGTATTCTTCTCAAGGTCAACAGCGAACAGCGGCTTTGTGCCTTAAATTATCAGAGTTTGAAATTTTAAAAAAGGCGACTAATGAAAAACCAGTACTGCTTTTGGATGATGTAATGTCAGAATTAGATGAAAATAGAAAAAAGTATGTCTTAGAGAAATTAAAAGGTTTTCAGACTTTTATAACCCATACTACAAAAAGAGATTTAAAAGGAGATTGTTATTTTAAGATATCTAATGGAGTTGTTATTAAGGAGTAGGGGGTCAAAAAATGTATGTCCATTTAGGCGGCAATGTGGTAGTCTCTGACAAAGACATTATAGCTATTTTTGACATGGATGTTGTAACTACTTCGGAGGCAACTTTACAGTTTTTAAAAATAGCAGAGGAAGAAGGGTTTATTGTAAGAATTTCTAGTGAGAAGCCAAAGTCTTTTATAATCACAGAAAGGGATAAGAGAAGTGTTATTTATTTATCACCAATTTCTGCTTTTACCCTTATAAAAAGAACACAAAAAATAGATGCATAGGGAGGTATCAAATTGATAAAAACATCAGAAGGAATTATTGTAAGAAATGAAAAAAGAAAGCTGGAGCTTAGGGTATTAAGCGATAAAATTATTAACGTTTTTGTAAGTGATAAAGAAGAAAAAAGGAAAGATACAATTGCTATAGAAAGAAAAGAATACGATATTCCTAAGTTCACTTTAAAAGAAGAATTAGAAAGTATATTAATTGAAACTAATTCTTTAAAAGTAAAAATAGACAAAAATGACCTTTCTGTGAGTTTCTTAGATAAAAATGAAAGTATAATTAATGAGGATTACAAGGGAGGAGTAAAATTTAGTGAAACAGATGTTAGATGCTATAAAAAGTTAAGAGAAGACCATTTTTACGGTTTTGGAGAAAAAGCAGGATATCTCGACAAAAAAGGCGAAAGGTTAGAGATGTGGAATACAGATGAGTTTATGACTCATAACCAGACTACAAAACTTTTATATGAGTCTTACCCTTTTTTCATAGGAATGAACGATTATCACACTTATGGAATATTTTTAGACAATAGCTTTAGGTCTTTTTTTGATATGGGACAGGAAAGCCAAGAATATTACTTTTTTGGAGCATATGGTGGCCAGATGAACTACTACTTTATATACGGACGAGACATAAAAGAGGTTGTGGAAAATTATACATATCTTACAGGAAGAATGAGCCTGCCGCCATTATGGGTATTAGGTTATCAACAAAGCAGATATAGTTATACTCCGCAAGAGAGAGTACTTAAGATTGCAAAAACTTTTAGAGAAAAAGATATTCCTTGTGACGTGATATATCTCGATATAGATTACATGGAAGGATATAGAGTTTTCACATGGAATAAAGATACATTTAAAAATTATAAAGAAATGCTAAAGCAGCTTAAAGAAATGGGATTTAAAGTAGTGACGATTGTAGATCCAGGAGTTAAGAGGGATTACGACTACCATGTTTACAGAGAAGGAATTGAAAAGGGTTATTTTGTAAAGGATAAATACGGTATAACCTACGTTGGAAAAGTATGGCCAGGGGAAGCTTGTTTTCCTGACTTTTTACAAGAAGAAGTAAGATATTGGTGGGGTGAAAAGCACAGAGAATTTATAAAGGATGGAATTGATGGTATATGGAATGATATGAATGAGCCAGCCGTATTTGAAACTCCTACTAAAACTATGCCAGAGGATAATATTCATATTTTAGATGGAGAAAAGATACTTCACAAAGAAGCCCATAACGTTTATGCAAATTACATGGCAATGGCAACAAGAGATGGTTTACTAAGAATAAAACCTAATGAAAGGCCTTTTGTGTTGACAAGAGCTGGTTTTTCAGGCATACAAAGATATGCAGCAATGTGGACAGGTGATAACAAAAGTTTGTACGAACACCTTCTTATGATGATGCCAATGCTTATAAATATTGGGCTTTCTGGACAACCGTTTGCAGGAGCAGATGTGGGGGGATTTGAAGGAGATTGCAATGAAGAACTTTTTATAAGGTGGATAGAAGCGGCTATCTTTACTCCTTTTTTAAGGGTTCACTCTGCGATAGGGACTAAAGATCAAGAACCTTGGTCTTTTGGCAAAAAAGCAGAAGATATTTCTCGAAAATATATAAAAATGAGATATGAACTTTTGCCTTACTTATATGATTTGTTTTACATTGCATCTCAAAAAGGCTATCCTATTATGAGACCATTGGTTTTTGAATATCAAGATGATGAAAACACTCATAAAATATACGACGAATTTCTGTTAGGAGATAATTTATTGGTTGCACCTATATACTTACCTTCTAAAGAAAAAAGAGAAGTGTATTTGCCGAAGGGTATATGGTATGATTATTGGACAGGGAAAGAATTTAAAGGAGAAAGCTATTATCTTGTGGATGCTCCCATAGATATAGTACCTCTTTTTGTAAAAAAAGGAGGAATATTATTAAAGCAACAACCTCAATCCTTTGTTGGAGAAAAAGAGATAAAAGAGATAATAATAGAGATTTATAAGGGAGAAGAAGGGCATTATCTTCATTATGAAGATGATGGAAAGTCCTTTGATTATACTAAAGGGATTTATAACCTCTTTGAAATAGGCTTTAAATATCAAGGGGGAAAAATAGATATAAAATTTGATAGGATTCACTCGGGATATGAGAAGGGAGTAAAGAAATATAAATTTGTGTTGAAAAATTTTGATGAAATTGAAGAAGTAAAAATAAATGGGAAAAAAGTTGATAAGGAAAAATGCGAAGTTATATTGTAAAAAAATAGAGGCCCCTAGGCCTCTATTTTTTTACAAATCTTTCTATCAAAGATTGTTTAGCTTGCTGTTCTAAAGAATCGTCCAAAGGAGTTAATTCTACTTTGCCATATTTTCTCTTTAAAGCAGTTTCAATTAAAATATCTGCAAATTCAGGATTTTTAGGAAGTACTGGCCCATGAAGGTATGTTCCATACACATTTTTATAAATACATCCTTCTGTTTTATCTTCTCCGTTATTTCCCCTTCCAATTATTACTTTCCCTAAAGGACTAGATTTTCCAAGATATGTTTTCCCAGAGTGATTTTCAAAGCCCACCATTTTAAAGTTTTTTTCATTTATATTCGCATCGATTACTACATTTCCTATCATCCTTTTGGTACCAGCAACAGTCCACATATCTAATACACCAACGCCTTCTATTTTCTCACCTTTTGAGGTTTGATAATAATTTCCTAAAAGTTGGTATCCACCACATATACCTAATACAGTCAAACCGTCTTCAATAGCTGATTTAAGATTTTTACCCTTTTTGATTGTCAAGTCGTCGCTTACAATTTTTTGTTCTCTATCAGATCCGCCTCCTAAAAAAAGTATATCTATATCAGTAAAATTCGTATTTGAATCTACCGTAATTGATTTTACTTCGGTTTCAATGTTTCGCCATTCACTTCTTCTTTTTAATGTCAAAATATTTCCTAAGTCTCCATATAAATTTAATAAGTCTGGATACATATGACCAATGACAAGTTTCATTCTTTTTCCTCCTATGAGTTTAAGTATTTATTTACATCATAAAGAGATGTATAATTGGGAAGTACTGCTATTAATTCTTCCTTAGTTAGTTCAGATATTGTATCAAGAGCTTTATCTACAGAGTTTATAACTTTTATTTTATTAATATCAAAATTTGCATATTTGAGTCTTACTGCCATGTCTTCAGCTCTTAAACCAGAAGTTATTATATAATTTACCTTTGTTTTTGATAAAAAGTCTTCTAGGTTTACGTCCCACAACCAAGATACATCTCTTCCATCCGCGTAGTTATCATTTATAGAGATTAAAAGGTTTAAAGGTTTATTAAATTGAGATAGCATATTTAAGGTGCTTTCAAAACCAATAGGGTTTTTAATTAAATTTATTATAGCTTTTTTGTTTTTTATTTTAGTTTTTTGCAATCTTCCTTCTATTGGCCAATAGTTTTCTGTTGCTTTTGATATAGTGTTAAAGTCTATGTTCAACAAAATGCTAGCAGATATAGCTGCTAATAAATTATAAACGTTGTATATGCCTATTAATCTACTTTTAAATGTAAAGATTTTATCTTTATAGTATAGATTAAAATTTATTCCATCTTCATTTAAAAATATATTAGTAGCTTTAAAATGAGGATTTGGACGCTTTTTGCCACAATTGGGGCAGTAATAGTCTCCCAGTTGCCCGTAATATATTCTTCTATATTCGTATTTGTGGCCACAAATAGGACAGTATTTTTGTTCAAAAGAAGATGAGTTAATTCCTTCAATGTTGTCATCAATTCCATAGTAAAAGACTTTTGATTTTATCTCATCTCCTATTGAAGCTGTAAAAGGTTCATCAGCATTTAGTAATATTATAGATTCTTGTGGCAGTTTTAAAAGGGCGTTTTTTACTTTTTCTACTGTTATATCTAATTCTCCGTATCTGTCTAATTGGTCTCTAAAAAAGTTAGTTATTATTACTATATTAGGATTTATATCTTCAATTACAATTGGCATGTTTGCTTCGTCTACCTCAAAAACGGCTGCTTCTTTTTTTAAATTTCCTAAAAAATCGCTGCTTTTTATTAAAGCAGTTGCAATTCCTGTTTTCATATTTGCTCCTTCTTTATTATGTACGACACTTTTTCCAGCGGTATTCAAAATATGGGCTATTAATCCAGAAGTTGTAGTTTTGCCATTTGTACCTGTTATCATCACTTTGCTTTCTTTTAGAGGTTCAATTAACTTTTTTATTAATCGAGAATCAGATTTAAGCGCTATTTTTCCAGGTAAAGATGTTCCACCTTTTCCTGTTATTTTACAAGATATGTTCACAAGTTTACCTAAGTTGACACTTAAAAATTTCACTATTTACCACCTTCTAGTAAATTTTATTTCCTATTTTTACTCTTCTTTCTGGTTAAAGCAATACTACATTTCCTTCTTCATCATCTACTCCTAAAACTTCGGATACGAAGTCAGCAATTTGTATATTCTTATGTCAAGTTTTAAAAAATCTTCAGGGGTAGCCATTGAATTCCCTCCAATTTAAGTATATTATATTATAGGTACATGTGTTAAGTATTATTATATTATAGGTAATAATAAAAATAAAATTATCTCATTTCCCGGGAAATTTTTCGGGAAATCATTTGAATTGAGCAATTCTTAAAAGAATGATAAAATAAAACTGTTGGATAATTTTGCGGAGGTTGTGAATATGGCAAAGGATGAAACTTATACTGCGAGTCAAATACAAATATTAGAGGGTTTAGAAGCAGTAAGAAAAAGGCCAGGAATGTATATAGGTTCTACTGGCAGCAGGGGATTGCATCACCTTGTATACGAAGTAGTCGATAATAGTATAGACGAAGCATTGGCCGGTTATTGCAAAAATATAGTAGTTACTATACACAAAGATAATTCTATAACGGTTGAAGACGACGGAAGAGGTATACCTACAGATGTTCACCCAAAAGTTGGAAAACCGGCTGTAGAAGTAGCTTTAACGATGTTACATGCAGGTGGAAAATTTAATAATGACGCTTATAAAGTATCTGGAGGATTGCACGGAGTAGGTGTTTCTGTTGTAAATGCATTATCTGAAAAATTAGAAGTTATTGTAAAACAACATGGGAAAATTTATAGGCAAATATATGAAAGAGGAGTTCCAAAAACGGATTTAGAGGTTATTGGAGAGACAGAAGAGACAGGTACAACTATTACTTTTAAGCCGGATAAGGAAATTTTTGAAGAAATTGTATTCGATTATGAGGTATTAGCTCAAAGATTGAGAGAATTAGCGTTTTTAAATAAAGGTATAAATATCAAGCTTATAGACGAAAGAGACGGAAAAGAAGAGGTCTTTAATTATGAAGGTGGAATTATATCTTTTGTAAAATATCTCAATAGAAACAAAGAAGTTCTCCATGATGAGCCTATATACATGGAAGCAAAAAACACTGAATATGAAGTAGAGGTTTGCATGCAATATAATGATAGTTATAATGAAAATATCTTTAGTTTTGCTAATAATATTGATACTAGAGAAGGTGGTACTCATCTAGTAGGCTTTAAAGCAGCTTTGACTAAAGTCATTAATGATTACGCAAGGAAATACGGTATTATAAAAGATAACGAGAGAAATTTACAGGGTGAAGATGTAAGAGAAGGACTTACAGCTATTGTAAGTGTAAAATTAAAAAATCCACAATTTGAAGGGCAGACTAAAACAAAATTAGGAAATTCTGAAATGAGGTCTATTGTAGAAAATGTAGTAACAGAAAAACTCTCGGCTTTTTTAGAAGAAAATCCCTCAGTTGCAAAAATTATAGTAGAAAAAGCTACTCAAGCAGCAAGAGCAAGGGAAGCTGCGAGAAAAGCCAGAGAGCTTACCAGAAGAAAGTCTGCTCTTGAGAATACTACTTTGCCGGGTAAACTTGCCGACTGCTCAGAGAAAGACCCTTCTAAATGTGAGCTTTTCTTGGTAGAGGGTGACTCTGCAGGAGGTTCTGCTAAATCAGGTAGAAACAGCAGATTCCAAGCGATACTTCCACTCAGAGGAAAAATTTTAAATGTGGAGAAGGCAAGACTTGACAAGATACTATCTAATGAAGAGATAAGAGCAATGATAACTGCTTTAGGTACTGGAATAGGAGATGAATTTGATATAAGTAAATTAAGATACCACAAAGTAGTCATAATGACAGATGCGGATGTAGATGGAAGCCATATTAGGACACTGCTTTTAACATTTTTCTATAGGTTTATGAGACCTTTAATTGAAAATGGAAATGTGTACATTGCTCAACCACCTTTATATAAAATTACAAAAGGCAAAAAAGTATATTATGCTTACTCGGATAGAGAATTAGACAAGATTTTAAATGAAATTGGAAGGGAAAATTATACTGTTCAAAGGTATAAAGGTCTT
Organism: Thermoanaerobacter sp. CM-CNRG TB177; assembly: GCF_018588165.1. NCBI lineage: Bacteria > Bacillati > Bacillota > Clostridia > Thermoanaerobacterales > Thermoanaerobacteraceae > Thermoanaerobacter > Thermoanaerobacter sp. CM-CNRG TB177. The sequence goes on along the minus strand of NZ_JAFCAC010000041.1, from coordinate 7,706 downwards.
GGAGAAATGAATGCTGACCAATTGTGGGATACAACTATGGATCCAGAGAAAAGGACAATTCTTAAAGTTACATTAGAGGATGCAATAGCCGCAGATGAAATTTTTACTATTTTAATGGGAGACAAAGTCGAGCCAAGAAGAGAATTTATAGAAAGATATGCAAAAACAGTAAGAAATTTAGACATATAAGAGGTGGAATAGATGAGCGAAGATAAAGTAATCCCGGTAGACATTGAAGATGAAATGAAAAAATCTTATATAGATTATGCAATGAGTGTAATTGTTGGAAGAGCACTGCCAGATGTGAGAGATGGTTTAAAACCAGTTCATAGAAGGATTCTCTATGCTATGAATGAGTTGGGATTAACCCCTGACAAGCCATTTAAAAAGAGCGTTGCAGTTGTTGGTGAAGTTTTAGGAAAATACCATCCTCACGGTGATGCGGCTGTTTATGATACTTTAGTGAGACTGGCACAGGATTTTTCAATGAGAGAAACTTTGATAGATGGACACGGAAACTTTGGAAGCATAGATGGAGACCCTCCAGCTGCCATGAGATATACGGAAGCGAGGCTTTCAAAAATTGCCCTTGAAATGCTTACAGATATAAATAAAGAAACAGTAGATTTTGTGCCAAACTTTGACGAGACTTTAAAAGAACCAGTTGTGCTTCCTTCTCGATTTCCTAATCTTTTAGTCAACGGTTCTCAAGGCATTGCTGTAGGTATGGCTACCAATATTCCTCCTCACAATTTAGGAGAAGTCATAGATGGCATTGTCGCTTATATAGACAATCCTTATATTTCAGTAGATGAACTGATGAAGTATATAAAGGGACCTGACTTTCCTACAGGAGGAATAATTCTAGGAAGAGACGGTATAAAAGAGACTTATGAGACAGGAAGAGGTAAAATTGTCGTTAGGGCAAAGGCAGAAATTGAAGAACATCACGGTAAGATGAGAATCGTAATTACTGAAATTCCTTATATGGTTCTTAAAGCTAAGTTAATTGAAAAGATAGCTGAGTTAGTCCGTGACAAGCACATAGAAGGAATTTCTGATTTAAGAGATGAATCTGATAGAAATGGAATGAAAATTGTAATAGAGCTAAAAAGAGATGTCAATCCAAAGGTGATACTTAATAAACTGTACATGCACACACAAATGCAGCAGACCTTTGGAGCTATAATGTTAGCTCTTGTAGACGGGGAGCCAAAAATATTAAATTTAAAGCAGATTATAGAAAAGTATGTAGATCATCAAGCAGATGTTGTAACGAGAAGGACAAATTTTGACTTAAGAAAAGCGGAAGAAAGAGCACATATTTTAGAAGGGTTAAAAATTGCTCTTGACCACATTGATGAAGTTATAAACATAATAAGAAGTTCGAAGACAGAAGCAATTGCTAAGCAAAATTTAATGGATAAGTTTGGGTTAAGCGAAAAACAAGCACAAGCGATAGTTGACATGAGATTAGGAAGGTTGACTGGGCTTGAAAGGCAAAAAGTAGAAGATGAGCTTAAGGAGTTAATTGAAAAGATAAAAGAATTGAAGGAAATTTTGGCAGATGAAAGAAAAGTGCTGGAAATAATCAAAAAAGAGCTTTTGGAAATAAAAGATAAATATGCTACTCCGAGAAAGACAAGCATTGTGTCAAAAGAAGAAGAGTTAGATTTAGAGGATTTGGTTCAATTGGAAGATGTTGTAGTGACAATGACACACTATGGATATATAAAGAGAATGCCTCTTGATACTTATAAGGCGCAAAAACGTGGGGGAAAGGGCATATTAGGTATATCAACAAGAGAAGATGACTTTGTACGGGATATTTTTATTACTACAACTCATGACAGATTGTTGTTCTTTACAAACAAAGGGAAGGTATATAGTTTAAGAACTATAGATATTCCTGAAACAGGAAGGCAGGCAAAAGGCACGGCTATTGTCAATCTCATACAGATAGGTCAAGGAGAAAAAGTCACAGCGGTTATTCCTCTTAAAAAGTCTCAAGATATTAAATATGTTGTTATGTGTACTAAAAAAGGCATAATAAAAAAGACTTCTATAGAAGAATTCAAGTCGATTAAAAGGAATGGTATAATAGCTATTACATTGGAGGAGAATGACGAGCTTATAAATACAAAATTGACAAATGGAGAAAGAGAAATAATTATAGGAACTGCTAAAGGCTATGCTATAAGGTTCAATGAAAAAGACATAAGGCCTATGGGAAGGGTGGCAAAGGGTGTAATAGCTATTTCCTTGAGAGAAGATGATGAAGTGGTAGAAATGGACCTTGTTCACCCGGGTAGCGAAATTTTGGTAGTTACAGAAAAAGGATTTGGAAAAAGAACTGATTTAGAGGAATACAGGCTTCAAACAAGAGCGGGAAAAGGAATAATTGCAATAAGACTTAGTGAAAAAACCGGTAAATTAGTATCTATAAGGTCGGTAAATCCGGAAGATGAGTTTATGATAATTTCTGCAAATGGAATTCTTATAAGAATGAAGGTGTCTGAAATATCTAAGATGCACAGAGACACGAGAGGTGTAACTCTTATGAAGCTGGATGATGGTGACAGGGTTGTTTCTACTGCAAGAATAGAAAATGAAGAGTAAATTGAAGCCCTCAGTTTTGAGGGCTTATCTAAGTTGAATGAAAAATATTTTGTGTATTTTTAGATTAATATTTCATACTTTTTCTTGGCAAAGATTAAAAATATAAACCACAGAAGAAAGAAGTTTCTAAAAATATTACTTTTAACACAATTGAGAAGTTTCATTAGCGAAAACAATATTCAACTATCCCAGATCTTTATGCATCATTAAAAGAGAAAAAATTTCTTCTATTAACTTGTTGCAGTCGATAACTTCGTTTATATCCATCTTCAGATAAAACAACAGTATACAGGCCTTTGGTATAAGAGGTTTATTCTTGGTTTATGGGTACTTGCCAAGGGCGTCATTTATGATATGTTTGATGAAAGCAAACATATTCTTACGGAAATACCGGAATGCGAAAGATATTGGGTAGCTGTTGACTACGGTACGAATAATCCAACGGTGTTTTTATTGCAAGGGAAAAAGGGTAATACTTATTATAATTTGAAAGAATATTATTACGACAGTAGCAAAGGAGGGCGACAAAAAACAGTCGCTGAATATTCACGAGACTTGAAAGAGTTTATCGGTGACAAACATATAACAAACATAGTAGTTGATCCGTCGGCAGCGAGCTTTATAGCTTCAGCTTCGCAAAGACGGATTTTTTAATGTTAGAAAAGCAGATAACGAAGTGCTTGACGGTATTAGGTAGGTATCAACATTGCTTAGCAACAACAGATATTTCATTCATGAAAGCTGCAAGAACTTGATAAAAGAAAAAGCTTCTTATGTTTGGGATACAAAAGCACAACAAAAAGGAGAAGATAAGTCACTCAAACAAAATGACCATGCAAGTGATGCCGAATGTTATGGTTTATATACAATGAGGCATAGTATGAAGGTCATAGATAAACCAGTGGGCTGGTAATTATCCGAAATTTTTCGTTTCGTATAATAAGGTGATGATGAGATGATGACGGATTTGAGTTTTTGTGATATTGGTGCAAAATGGCCTCCAGATAGCGAAATGGAAAGACTACAGCGTTATGACCAAAACAGAAAGCTCTTTGAAGGTAGGCATGAACTTGTATTTAAAGATTGGGTTAGGTTGCTTAGAGATGACAAAAAAGCAACGCTAGAGATTATTTTAAATTGGCCTAAACGCTTATCGACGTTATGGGCAGATTTGTTATTAGGAGAACCACCTAGAATAACAGCAGGAGAAACAGGAAGTAAAGAGCAAGAACAGTTAGATAAAATTATCAAAAATAATAACTTTTTAAACACGGCTTACGAAGTAGCAATAGATTTAAGTAGATATGGCGATGGCATATTTAAAACAAGATATGATAAAAAAGCAATTATAGAAGCAATACCACCAGCTTTATGGTTTCCTGTTGTTAATGCGGACAATATCAAAGACGTACAGGCTCATATCATAGCTTGGACGTTTGATATACCGACACCAACACTACTGAACAAGGACAAAAAGACAACTTATCTTAGACTTGAAATACACGAAAGAGGTAAAATCACAAATAGACTTTTTGAATTGCAAGATGGAATTATAAAAAACGAAATTGATATAAAAACTTTTTACCCTGATTTAGAACCGGAAATATATACGGGAATTGATGATTTCTTAGTGGTACCAGTTCATAATATGCAGACAAGCGACAGAATATACGGCTTGGATGACTATAGCGACCTTGATAGTATAATTCAAGAGATAGAAGTCAGAATTGCACAGATAAGTAGAATCCTTGATAAGCACGCTGACCCTAACATGTATGGGCCTGCTACAGCACTTGAACAAAACGAGCTCGGTGAGTGGGTTGTCAGAGGAGGAGGAAAATATTTTCCTGTAGAACAAGGCGAACAACCACCGGGTTATGTGGTGTGGGATGGGAAGCTTGATGCTGCATTTAGAGAAATAGACCTGCTAATGGAGCAATTTTATGCACTATCAGAAACAAGTGCCGCTGCTTTTGGGCAGTTAAAACAGGGCCTTGCGGAGTCAGGTAGTGCATTAAGACGCTTAATGATGGCGCCTCTCGCAAAAGTAAACCGAATACGCATGAGGTTTGACCCTGCTATAAAGAAAATTTTACGGCTTGCAAGTAAATTAGATGCTTTATATGGCAATGGGATAGAACTGGAGACAATTAATATCGCTTGGAACGACGGATTACCAGATGATGAAAAAGAGCAGGCAGAAATCTATTCAATGCTTGTTCAAAACGGGCTTATAAGCAGAGAAACAGCTTTAAAACATTTATTTGAATTTGACGCAGAGACTTTAAAACAAGAACTAGCGAAGATAGCGGTTGAGACAGCACAAGAGGCTCCAGCATTATTTACAACAACATTACAAACACAACAGAATCAGCAACAACAAAGTGAGTGATAGATAATGCCTAACTTTGACGAAGAAAAACTCATACAAAGCCTTGTCGAACTCTATCGGCAGGGTTTTTTGAATGTTCTTAAAGTAATATTGGAAAAAGAAGTAAAGAAACAAGATACAGTTTATTTCAAAGATATTTTCAAACAAATAATGCAGATATTAGAACAGTTAGACCAAAACGCTGCAAAGTGGATTGAAGAAAATGTGCCAAAGATATATCAACAGAACTATATTGAAGTAATGGCTTTTATTAAACAGTTAAAGGGCGAAGCAATCCAAAATCCAAGTTTTAGTCAAATACATCAGAGAGCAGTAGATGTGTTAGCGCAAAATCTTTATGACAATCTCAGAGATGCAACTCAGTTTGTGGGACGTAAATTTGATGATTATTTTAGAAAAGCAAGTTTAGAAGCAGCAGGTAAAAAGTATGTCAGTGGTGAAACATGGCAGCAGATGAAAAAAGATTTGATGGAGAGGCTATTGAGCAAGGGTTTAACAGGCTTCAAAGACAGGCTAGGTAGGGAATGGAGACTTGATAGTTATGCTGAGATGGTTGCAAGGACATTGACAAGAGAAGCAGCAACGGTGGCGACTATTAATGCTTGCAAGGAATTCGATATTGATTTGGTGAAAGTGTCTACACACTATCCGACATGTCATTTATGTGCACCAATTCAGGGTAAAGTATACAGCCTTTCAGGTAAAGACGGGAGATATCCAAAGTACGGAGAAGATGGTGTAGTTATTCCTCGTCATCCAAACTGTAGACATGTATTAATGCCATATATACGAGAACTTGATCCTAATGCCGAAGAGACAGAAAAGTATAGCAATACATCGTTAACTGAGGATCCAAGAAGTGAGAAAGAAAAGGAAGCATATAAAGAAGCACAGGAAAAACGGAAACAGCAATTTTACAATAAAGTGGAAAGAGAATATCTTAAAAATAAAAAGTTGTATGATGAGCAAGCAAGAGTTATAATAAAAAGTGAAAAAGATTATTCAGTTTTAATTAAAAAGTTGGCTGAGCTAAGGCAAATTGAGTGGGATAACACGCATTGGCTTATTAAAAAGGAGCTAATATTAGAGGCAAGAAAAGAAAAGGAGTTGTATCGTGAAAAATATCACGTTGCAAAACATGGGTATACATTTGATGAGACGATACCAAGAAATCAAAAAGAAATTACAGAAGAACATATAACAAAATATAAAAAATTCTTGTTGCAAACCAAGAAAAATGCTGATGAGATATACACATTTAGAGACCCACAGCGTGGAGATATTTGCTGGGCATTTGTAAAATATGAAAAACGCAAGGTGAATTTAGCTTTGTTTAATGAGCATATGAATAGGGATGCAAGTGGTTGGGCATTCGAGGATAAAGAAGATTGGGCAAAGTATTTGGAAAAACAGCCATATATCCGAATTTTGTGAGGTGAGAATATGGGAATACTTGAACAAGCTAAAATGGAAGCTGAAAGTCTTGATATTTTTGAAGAGGAAGAACCTGATTATTTTGCGGTAAGTTATTTATTGAACATCCTTGATATTCTTCAAGAAAAACAGCTAATCAAGACACCCGAAGGCAAAGAATTACAAAAAAAAGTTTTAAAATATGCTGATAAACTTGCGCCTTTTGTAAAAGGCCCACCAAATGGTGAAACAGGTTGGTGGTGGCATATGGATAAAGTTGCAAAAGGCGAGTTAAAACCCCAAATTTAACCACCTAACCGAGCAAGGTTGAGGTGGTATTTTTATGCCTTCTTGTAAGGAGGTGAGTACCAAGTGTCAGAAAAGGTTTCTAATAAGCCATGGAGCAGTTTTAGTGAAAGTGACTATGATAAAGAACAATGGTGGAATGCTTGTTTAATACATCTTGTGCCGAAAAGTGAATATACAAGTAAGGAACAGTGCAAACTGCCAGTCCGTGAACCAGATGGTACTTTAAATAGAAATGGCATACACGCAGCAGCTGCAGCTTTGGCTGGCGCTTGTGGGGGCGTAAAAGCACCAATGGAAGAGAAAAGAAAAGCAGCAAGAAAACTTGTTAGCTTATACCGCAATGTTTTAAACGAAGAACCACCTGAAAGCATACTCAAGCTTGCAGGCATGAAGCCAAACCAAAGCGAGTAGGCACTCAACAAAGAGTGTTTTTATTATGCCTTGAGAAAGTAGGAAAACAATGGAAATATGGTATAATATGGAAATAATTAAAAACAATAGGTACTGAAGTGTATATCGATGGCATGAAAGTACGTGGATTGTTCAGAGTAGAGTTTTATGATGCTTGGGATGAATTCCCTTACGTTGATATTAAGCTTGTTCCTACCACCATTAATGCAGAAAAAGAAAAGGCAGAGGAGAAAGAGATTAAGTTTTGTATTAATGGGCAGAGCATAGCACAATGTTCTACAGAAGCACTTGATAAGTAAAGGAGTGAGGAAACTTTATATCCCTTATAGTTCAGATAAAACATGTAACTGTAAATAATAAAATAAGAATGTACGAAAAGTGGAAAATAAAAATGTACAGATTTGTACATAAATTTGGTATCCTTCTGTTTGTATGAGGGATACCAAAAATGAAAAATCTATTAGGTCAAAGCTACGACATTCTTTTTATGGACATCTAATCCGCAAACGTGAGAGTAAACTAAATCCATGAAAGAGCCAACTCCTTTTTTAAAATTTGAACG
>NZ_JAFCAC010000040.1:0-39435 GCF_018588165.1 Thermoanaerobacter sp. CM-CNRG TB177 | reverse complement strand
CTTACCTATATAATATATGGTAAGTTAAACAATTTCAACCCGAATTGATTCTGGATGGTGTGTAAAAAAATGGATGGATTCTATTATGATTTAGAGGCTTTTGGAAATGAATTAAGAGAAATTCGTAAATCTTTAAGGCTCACTCAGAAAGATGTAGCAGATCAAACTCTTGTAAGCATAGATACTCTAAGGAGAATTGAAAGTGGAAAGGTTATGCCTAAACAGGAAACTCTTGATTTGATGTCTGTCATCTTTAAAAGAGACTTAAATGAGCTGTTGCTTAAGTACAGACTTAAAGATTATTCTTCTTTTTATAAAATAAAAACTTCTATTGAAGATAAGCTTGAAGGTGGAGAATTTGAAGATTTGAAAAAAGACCTCAAAGAGCTTAAAAAAATAATTGATGAAGGGAAAATGAGCCTTTATTACATTCGATTATTGAAGCAACTTCTCTTGTTAGTGGAGTCTGTTATTGAAAAAACTGTCAATAATGATTATGAAAAGGCTTTAGAAAAATTGATTAAAGCCATGAAAGTCACTATACCAGATTTTTCTCTTTCTAACTATACCCGCTTTGTGTACAGCAGTATGGAAGTTAGAATCTTGATGAATATAGCTCTTATAGTAAGAGAAAAAGAATCCTATGAGAAAAGGATAGAAATGCTTCTTTTTTGCTTAGAAGCACTGGAGACAGAAAATGTAGAAGAAAGGGTTAGGGTATATTACAATCTCTCCTATACGTATCACCTGGCTTCCATATATGATAAGGCGCTTTACTACGCAGAAGAAGGTATTAAAACTTGTGCAGAAAACAAGACTTTAAATGGCTTGGCACTTTTATACTTTAGAAAAGGAATTGCCGAATTTAAGCTTAATAGAGAAAATTACATGGACTCTCTTTTAAAGGCTTTATATCTTTTAGAAATATGTGGTCATGAAAAATTAAAGAAAATGGTGATAGAAAGTTGCAGGAAAATTTATAATATAGAGCTGACCACATAATAGCAAATCTTAGCAAAAAACGTTCAGTGATGATTTTCTCATGTATAATAGGAACAGGCAAGGTTGTATGTCCTATGCTGACTACTAGCTCTGTTTGGTTCATCTTAGTGTGATATAATAAATAAAGATTAAAAATATTTATTAATAAGGTGAGGGTTAATAACAATGAGAGATTTGAGTAGTATTAGTAAAGAATTAGAAAAATTGAAATCATATTTGTCTGATAACCCCAATATAATTGCTTTCTACCTTTTTGGATCTTATGGCACAGAATATCAAAACCAAAACAGTGATATTGATTTTGCAGTTTTATACAACAAAAATGTCCTATTGGAGGAAGAACTTACATTAGAAGTTAAAATAAGTGAAATATTCAAAAGAGATGACATTGATGTAATAAACTTAAATAAAGCTCCTTTAAACCTTCAACACCACGTCATTTATACTGGAGAATTATTATATTGCAGTAATTATGTAAAATTATCAGATTTTAAAGAAAAAGTTTTTAAATACTATGGAGATTATGGCATTACCCTCAAATTCTTTTATGATGATTATTTGGAAGGACTGGTTAAAAAATGACTATCGATAAAGATAAGATAATAAAAAAAATAAATGTCATCAAAAAAGCTTTAACAAATTTAAGCGAACTTGCCAAACTTACAGATAATGAATTTTCATCAGATTTTAAATATTATGACTCTGCAAAATACAATTTACAAATTGCAATAGAAGCAATGATCGACATTGGTAATCACATTATATCAAGACTAAATTATGAACCCCCAAAAACATATGCTGATACATTCGGAATTCTCACTAAACACAATATATTACCTTATGACTCGGCCAATACATATAAACTTATGGCAAAATTTCGCAATAGAATTGTTCATTTTTACGACGATATAAGTAATCTGGAAGTATATAACATCATACAAAATAATCTGCGTGACTTTGAAAATTTTTTGAAGTATATTTCTATTTTCTTGAAAAATTTTGAGTAACTCTTACCCTTTTATATTTTATTCCCTGCTGTCAGACACCACTGAAAGTATAGCTTTTGTAATTTTTTATAACCACAATAGGCGTTTGTTGTTCTGAGTTACCTGAAGGGTTGTCCAAAAAAAGCTTTTCTACGTATGTAGTTTTAGGCCCCAAAGACCCGTACAAAGTTTGCGACATGATAAAAGAAAAAACAGGAGTGGATGCTGTAATAATTGATGCAAATGATTTACATAAAGCTGACTGCGTTGGCGCTTCAAAAGGAGTAGATAAGAAGTAGACATAGAAGTATTAAAAGGAAGAAAAATAACAATAAATCCTGGTTTTAGTAAAAAAACTAAAAACCCTACAGGACTCTTAATGCACATTCCAATGATGGGCAAAAAAGTTAAATTTTCTGCTGAGTAATTGCGGAGCAGAAAGCAAAATAACCTGGGAAAAAGACCCTCAAGAGAAAAATTTAAAAGATTTGGATTGTAAAATTCTAATCAGCCTTTACACTGAAGTGTCTTCTAAAAAAGAAAGTGGATTTAAGGTATACTGCGAGGAACAAAAAGAAACTTCTCTAAAGCTTGCTAAACATATAAACAAAGCAATGGAAGAAAAATTGTAACTTCCAAGCTTGGGAATTTTTCAAAAAAGATTTGAGTACAAAAGAAAGTATCATTCCTGTGGGTATTGTGCCAGCAATGGAAGATGTGGGGATAGACGATGCTCATTTGAGGGATGTAGATTACATAGAAAAAGTAGCTCAGGCCGTGTTTAATGGCTTAATAAGATTTTATTAAAAGCAGGTAAAAAACAGGGTTACAGCACTACCTGTACCCTGTTTTTTAGATTGATAAAATTTTCTCCCACATCGCAAGTATAGGCATAAACTTCTACGCCTTTCATAACAGCTTCTCTTAAAAATTGTCCAAATTGAGGGTCCTGTTCGTCATTTGGAGTAAAGTATTTGATGTCATCCATTTGAATTAAAAAAACAACTGCCGCCCTCATTCCTTCTTCTTTGACTTTTATGAGCTCCTTTAAATGCTTTCTACCTCTTTCTGTGGGGGCATCAGGAAATTTTGCAATACCTTCTACTTCCAAAGTTACTCCTTTGACTTCAACATAACATATCTCTTTTCCTTTTGTAAGTTTTATATCAAATTTACTGTTCCCAAAAGTTTTCTCTTTTTCTACAATGTCATAACCTTTAAATTCATCGATAAGTCCCATTTTTATGCTTTCTAAAACTACTTTATTAGGCACTTGTGAATCGATAGATATAAGTCTTTTCCCCTTATAAGCAAAAGCCAACTCGTAGGGCGTTTTTCTGCCTTGCCTATCTCTTACTTCAAGGATAACCTCTGCTCCCGGAACAAATATCTCTTTACACCTTCCCGTATTAGGCACATGTACTAAAGTCTTTTCCCCGCTATTTAACTCTACATAAGCTTCAAATCTATTGATTCTCTTTATGAATTTCCCGTAAACAATTGGATTTGTAATCACCATTTTAAAAACCTCATACTAAATCTTTTTCAGTAATTTCTGCAAAACTTGTAGGGGTTTCCCATAATCTCAATTTATAAAGATGATAGTTATCTCCTTTAAACAGAGGCTCCAATTCTTTCCATATCCACAAAAGAATATTTTCACAAGTAGTGTTAAATCCTAAAACTTCATTTAAATACTTATGGTCAAGCTTTTTTACAACTTTCTCATTTACTATTTCTTTAAGCTTCACAAAATCTATTACCATTCCTTCTCCGTCAGGCTTCCCCTCAACTGTAACTTCCAGCTTATAGGTATGGCCGTGAAGCTCCTCACACTTCCCATTGTAATTTACAAGATTGTGGGCACTGTCAAAAGTAAAAATTTTTGTCACTTTCATTTTTTACACCCCATTGTACCAATTCTCTTTATAAAGCTTAACTCCTTCTTTATCAGGACACTTCTCAATTAAATCCTTGATATACACATCCCCTCTTTTTATAAAAGGGTTTATATCTGAAAGAGGAATCAAGACAAAAGCTCTCTCCCACATTCTCGGATGAGGAATAGTCAGCACTTCATCCTTCAATTCAATATCATCGTACAACAGTATGTCAATATCAATAGTCCTTGGACCCCACCTTATGAGTCTTTCTCTTTTTAACTTTTTTTCAATTTCATTTACAACTTTTAGTAAGTTATAAGGCTTAATGTTTGTCTCGACTTTAACTGCAATATTTAAAAACATATCCTGGTTTAAATATCCTACAGGTTTTGTTTCATAAATAGGAGAAAGCTTCTTTAAAATTATGCCTTCCCAGTGTTCTAACTCAAAAACGGCTCTTTTTAAATTTTCTTCCCTATCTCCTAAATTAGAACCTAAAGATAAATATACTTTACTCATCTTCTCACCATCGCATCAGTCATTTTAGCAACTCTTACCATCTGCTTTACATCGTGAACACGTACAATATCAACCCCTTTTACAATCCCAACAGCAACTGTTGCAGCAGTCCCTTCCAATCTATCCTCTACATCTAAGTTTAAAACTTTTCCAATCATTGATTTTCTTGAAGTGCCTAAAAGTACAGGAAGTCCTAAAACTTTTAATTCTTCCAATCGATTCATGACCTCAAGATTATGATCTAAAGTTTTTCCAAAACCTATCCCTGGGTCTACTACCATTTGAGATTTATCAATTCCTGCTTTTTCTCCTATTTCTATGCTTTTTTGTAAAAATTTTACTATATCCTTAACAACATCTTCATATTCTGCTACATTGCTGTTATGCATCATTATTACGCCTGCATGGTATTTTGCAACTACTTCCGCCATTTGGGGGTCCCTTTGAAGTCCCCATACATCATTTACTATGTGAGCACCTGCTTCTAAAGCTCGAAGCGCCACATTCGATTTCATAGTATCCACAGATATAATAACATTTGAAATTTTTGAAAGCTTTTCAATGATAGGTATAACTCTTCTCATTTCTTCTTCTTCATCCACTGGAGTATATCCCGGCCTTGTAGACTCTCCACCTACATCTATTATGTCAGCTCCTTCTTCTATCATTTGAAGAGCTCTTTCTAAGCCTTTTTCGAAAGTATTATATTTTCCCCCATCTGAAAAAGAATCAGGAGTCATATTTAATATTCCCATTATGTAAGTTCTTTTTCCAATCTCCAAGCTTTTATCCCTACACCTAAATAGCATAGTTTACCTCCCTTATTTTTTAGAATTGATTAAAGACATGACTTCTGCTCGAGACTTTTGATCTGTTCTGAATATTCCTCTCAAAGCAGAAGTAACAGTCTTGGACCCTGGTTTTTTGACACCTCTCATTGTCATGCACAGATGCTCCGCCTCAATGACAACAGCAACACCTAAAGGATTCACAGCCTCCATTATGGTATCTGCAATTTCACTTGTCAACCTCTCTTGAAGCTGTGGCCTTTTTGCCAAAATATCTACTATTCGAGCTAATTTGGAAAGGCCTAAAATTCTACCCTTTCTAGGCAAATACGCTACATGGGCAACTCCTATAAAAGGCAAGAGATGGTGTTCGCACATAGAATAAAGGGGAATATCTTTTACAAGTATTATTTCTTGATGTTCATCCTCTTGAAAAATCTTTATAACGTCTTTTACATTCGTATGAAGCCCAGCAAAAATTTCCTCATACATCCTTGCAACCCTATCAGGAGTCTCAAGGAGCCCCTCCCTATCCGGGTTTTCACCTATGGCTTCAAGTATGTCTCTTACCGCTTTTTTAATTTTTTCTTTATCTATCATATACGATACCCCTTTGTCTAGAAAATTGACAACTATATTATATTATTTTTATCTCCAAAAAGCCAGTCCTTACAAAAAAGTTAAAAAGCAGTCTTTCGACTGCTTTTTTAGTCATTTTTAGGCTTCATTGTAGGGAATAATATTACATCTCTTATAGAATAAGCATCTGTCATAAACATCACAAGTCTATCCACACCTATTCCCAATCCTCCAGTCGGTGGCATACCAACCTCAAGAGCATTTATAAAGTCCTCATCCATCATATGGGCTTCTTCGTCACCGGCTTCCCTCTGCTTTAATTGTTCTAAAAATCTCTCTTTTTGGTCTATAGGGTCATTTAATTCAGAAAAAGCATTAGCCACTTCTCTTCCGTAAATAAAAGCTTCAAATCGAGAAGTAAACTCTGGATTGTCGTGTTTTCTCTTAGCTAAAGGAGAAATCTCTACAGGATAATCCATGACAAAAGTTGGCTGTATCAAATGCTGTTCTATTAGCTCATCAAAGACAAGTGCTATTACTTCTCCCTTTTTCATTCCTTCTTTTGTCTCAAGGTTTAATTTCTTCGCTATCTCTATTGCCTCTTCATCTGTCTTCACTTCATTAAAGTCTACCCCGACATATTCTTTTATGGCATCCACCATAGTAATTCTTTTCCAAGGAGGTGTCAAATCTATTTCTGTTCCTTGATAAACTATTTTCGTAGTACCGTTAACCTTTTGGGCCACATAGGCAAATAATTGTTCTGTCAGTTCCATCATACCGTAATAATCCGTATAGGCTTCATAAAGCTCTAAAAGAGTAAATTCCGGATTGTGCCTTATATCCATTCCTTCATTTCTAAAAACTCTGCCCATCTCATATACTTTTTCAAGGCCACCCACAATAAGCCTCTTTAAGTGAAGCTCTAAAGCAATTCGCAAGTACATATCAATATCTAAAGCATTGTGATGAGTAATAAAAGGTCGTGCTGCAGCCCCACCCGCAATAGTATGAAGAATAGGAGTCTCCACCTCTAAAAATCCTCTATCGTCAAGAAACTCTCTTATCGCCTTTATTATTTTTGTCCTCTTTAAAAATACCTCTTTTACTTCGGGATTTATTATTAAATCCGTATATCTCTGTCTATAACGCAAATCAGGGTCTTTTAAACCGTGCCATTTCTCTGGAAGTATTTGAAGAGATTTAGACAAAAGTTTAAAATCTGTCACACGAATAGTTATTTCTCCAGTTTTAGATTTAAATACCTCGCCTGTAAAACCTATTATATCTCCAATGTCTAAGATTTTAAAAATTTCATAATTCTTTTCTCCCACTGTATCATACTTGACATAAATCTGGATTCTTCCCTCTCTGTCTTGAATGTCTGCAAAAGAAGCCTTGCCATGGGTCCTTTTAGACATAATTCGCCCTGCAAGAGTTACTACTTTGCCTTCAAAATTCTCATAATCGTTTTTAATATCAGAAGATACATTTGTCCTTTCATATTTATCGATACCATAAGGTTCTATTCCCATACTTTTTAGAATATTTAATTTTTCTCTTCTTATTCGCAAAAGTTCATTGAGCTCTTCAGTGTTGTTCCAAATGTTTTCATTTGAATTAGACATATTATACCTCCATCACCCTTTATTTGCGTATTTCTAATATTTTTAAGTTGATGATTCCGGCAGGAACTTCAACAGAGACAACATCTCCTACTTTTTTGCCTAATAAGGCCTTTCCTATGGGGGATTCGTCAGATATTTTGTTGTTCATTGGATCTGCTTCTGCTGAACCTACAATTGTATACTCCACTTCTTCATTATAGGATTCATCATACACTTTTACGGTACATCCAATGCTAACCTGGTCAAGCTTTATGTCTTCTTCGTCGATAACCTTTGCATTTTTAAGCATGGCTTCTAACGTTGCTATTCTTCCTTCTATAAACGCTTGTTCATTTTTTGCTTCGTCATATTCTGAGTTTTCACTTAAATCTCCAAAGGCCCTCGCTTGTTTTATCTTTTCTGCTACTTCAGCTCTTTTGACTGTCTTTAAATATTCTAATTCTTCCTCTAACTTTTTGAGTCCTTCATAAGTTAAAATTACAGGCTTGCTCATAGACGATTCTCCTTTTTATAAAATATTGAAAATTGTATTTTATTCATATGTGGCAATAATAAAATTTATGTTAATATTAATACACAAGCACTGCAAAGCAGTGCTTGTGTAATTTTCCATGAGGATTATTATAAATCAGTTAACAAATAAAGTCAAGTCTAAATTATGCAAAATTCCATTCTTGTAATCTCTTTTTAGCGTTTTTTCTCACAGATTCTATCTTTTCCATTGTAACCTCTCGCTCAAAACTTCTAAATCCCGCTAATTTAAACCCATGCTTTTTAGCAAGTTTTGATATCTCATCCACTTGTTCTACAGTTAAATCACGTCCCAAAGAATAATTCTCAATTCGTCCTTCCATAGCAAGAATCATCGTCTCTGCCATACATGCATAACTTGTTTTAGGTGGAAAACCAAAGTTAAAGTGGAAGTCTACATCACCAGGCACCTCTACTACTCCCCCTTCTATAACTAAAACATCATCTCTTTTATCCGCAACCTCCTTTGACACATCTCTAGGCCTTGCAACATCGCAAACAACAGCCCCAGGTTTTAGATATTCAGGCTTTATCACCGTATCTACTGCACTTGTAACAGTAATTATTATATCTGCGTCTTCTAAGGCTTCTTTAACATCTGAAGTGATATGAGCAGACATGCCCGTTTTTGTTAATAGATAGTCTCTAAAATTTTGCAATTTTTCTTTATTTCGTGCTACAAGTGTCATGTACTTTGCATCTTTAGATAAAATCTCTGCACAGACTTTGCCTATTGAGCCTGTCGCTCCTATTACAACGACATGAGAATCTCTTACATCTTTACCCATCATCTCTGCTGCTTTTACCGCTCCTTCTATTGCTGTAGCGACTGTATAACTGTTGCCGGTAGTTACAGCAATGTTTGAATTTTTAGCAATTGTTATCCCTGCATCTCCTACAACAGAGGTCATAGCCCCCAAGCCTACAATTTCAGCTCCTAAATCTTCTGCAATTTTTACCGCTTTTATTATTTTATTTAAAACATAAGTCTCAGGCAATTTTAACATTTGTTCAGAGGTCAAAGGAACCGCTACAAACCAACCTTCTGTCTCAGCATATTTGCTTTTAACCCCTGTTATTTCGGAAACTTTCATAGGTGGAAGAAGTCTTGTAAAACCTTCCACAACTCTTCTAGGAAATTTCTCCATTATTTTAAACTTGCGGCTTACATCTTCGTACTCTATAGGATGTATTATAAAACCAAATTTATGCATATTTATTACCTCCCTATTTTTGTAAATATTCTATTCTTGGTTCAAAACCTATTTTATCCAAAAGTTGGTCGTAATCTTGTGGTGTCATTTCTTCTTGTTTTTTACCAGCTATTGCCACAAGAACTCCTTCCATCACATTTGTTCCAAAAGACCTACCATTTATGTTGGGGGTAGTAGTAATTAATAGTTCCACCCCCCTCTCTCTCATCATTTCCACATCTTCCTGTGTAACTGTGTTAGTCACAATTATCTTCCTATCTAGTCTTTCAGGCATGTACTTTTTAATAAACAAGTAATCCCCAGCAATTATATCTGCTTCTTTGTAAAATTTTTCGTATTTTTTGCTATCTATGGTGAGTTGTTTTTCTCCAGTAGGGTATATCATTTCAAACGGAAGTCTTGCCACAATTGGAACAATAACTAGAGAAAGGGCATATAAAAACCTTAAAGAGTGGAGAGGAATAGGAATACCTAAAGCAAATATCAAATCCCCTATAATAAGCTTTGCTCCCAATTCAGAAAAAGCTTGAGCCATTCCAAATCTATCCATAGCACTTACAATAAGCACTTTTTTGTCTTTCAAATCGACTATACCTTTTTCTTGTATGTATTTTATTACTTTTCTTTCAAGAGTATTTTTAAGTCCTGAGCCGTCTACAATCGGAGTAATTCTTGCGGCCTTCTTTAAAGGCAAAGCATCTTTTATTACATACCTTTTTTTACCTGCTGAAAGGTATAAATCTATCCCTCCCATTCCAAAAGCGTCAACTTTCCCGTCTAGCTCTTTAATAAGTTCAATAGCTTTTTTTAAATCCCCATCAGTTCCTATTCTTTCTATAACGAATTTTTCTCCTAAAATCTCTGCTTCTGCCGTTTTATTTCTTGTAGAAGAACCTATACTTATGCTTACCACCTTTTTCATATTTTCACCCTTTCAAAGAACTTAAGACTTCTTTCACTATTTGTGGGTCAACATATACATCTTCTGTCAAAGGAGAATGTCCAATATTTATAGTTATGATATCTCTGTCAAATATAGCCTCTACCAACTGGCTCCTTTTGTCTGAACCTAAAAAAATTATCACGTCGTGAGATTGAATTTTAGCAATTAAATCCATTACCATGTTAAAAAGCTCCACACCACTCATATTTTCAGCCAAGTTCAATCTCTCTTTTTCAGACAAAAGAAGTGTAAAATTAATTCCCCACTCTCTAAAAAGCATCTCCAACTCTTCTTTATTCTTTATAGGAAAACCTACTACAGCAATACTTCCTCCTTTTCTAACCTCACCTAAACTTTCTAGTCTAGAAACAAAACTTCTGTCAACTTTGAAACGTGAAGCAACCTCTTGCTGTGAAAACCCATTTTGTCTCATTTCAATCATTTTATCTATTATGCCGTGCAATTTCTCTAAATTTATAGTCTTATCACCAATTTTAATGAATTTCATTTATTTACAACCCCCAGTGTGCACATTTTGTGCTCACATTAATTACAATTTTAATACTTTTTTAAAAAAATTTCAATACCAAAAAGAAAAATAATCCAGATAAAATACTTTTCTGGATTTATTGTCCCCAAAATTTTTCAATTGGTTTTAATAAAGACTGAATTATTTTATTAGTAGGGGTAATTTGTATATTTAAAAGGTAGAGCAAATTTAATATGTAGCCGACAATCAAAAAGGCAAAAAACACAATAACTTCTTTAATCTTTTTTTGTCTTACAAGACCTGGTACTTCAGCCAATGACATAATCACAAAAATCAATGTTAGAACAAGTATTTTAATCATAAAATCACCTCGGATATATAGGTTTAGAAGTTAAACCTGTCCTTCTTACAATTGATTTCACTGTCACATTAAATTTCACCTCAGGATAAATTTTATCCCAGTCTTTTTCAACTTCTTTCCATAGTTTAGGATTCCTTTGGTGCAAAATATTGATAAATCCTACTACATCCGCATTATACTTCTTTTGAAGTACAAAAAGCGCGTGTTCTATCTCTTGTTTTATTTTTCCATTTATTAAAAGTTGAAGCTTTTCAAGATTTTTAGGCTCTGTCAAATCATATTTGCTCTCTTGCTCATTCATATGGGTTTCTATATTAACTTTTATATCAAAAGAAATGTCTTTGCCTTTTTTCACTTTAGGAATAATATCAGTATGGGCTTTAGTAACTACAAAAGAAATATGTGCTTTTTCTCTTTTTAATCCTTTGTCTAAAGTCAATGTACTTCTTTTCAATTTATTCTTTAATATCATTACAGCTTTTGTATCTTGCTCCTCTAAAAATCCCACTAACTTGTCTTTATTAAAGACTGCAGACCCTACCATCTTCAGTCCTGTCGCTTTGCCATCTTTCTTTACTATTTCCAGTCGCCCTGCTATAGGCGCTTTTTTTGGAATTTCCAACGTCTCAATAAACTCATTTAGATCACATACATACGAAGAAGAAGTATTTTGTTGGTTTTGTATCATTCCCAACACTTCTCTATAAGGATATCTTTCCAGCTGCTCACTACTTGGCAAATCAAAGAGTTCTTGTAAGTTTCCTCCAGTTACAACTAATATATAAGCTGTCCTCCTAAACTCAGGATTTCTTGTCATAAAATCTAAAGTTTTGTATATCCCCGAACGTGCAAAGTTTTCATCTAAAAATATTATTTCGTTATATTGCAGAAAAAGAAACCTTGGCAATTTATTATTCAAGTTAGCAAAAGCCTTTGCAAAATCTACACCACTGGCTTGAAAAACAGCATAGGGCTTACCAATAGCACTACCTCCTCCCAAGCCCCCTCCACCTCCACCACCTCCTGCTGCCATAAGACCCGGTTTTAAAATTTGCACAATGAGATGTATCATGTCATCTTTCCCTTTTTCAATACCTAAACCTTGTACAAAAGCTAATTGATTTATTTCTCTTTTATCCCAACATCCTGCAAGTAAAATGGCAACCACCAAAATTAATATTACAAATCTCTTCATCTTATCCTCTTTTATCCTCCTGCCTCACAATATTTTTCCTTTGGATAGTTTTGGGCCTTAATATCTTCGCCCACCAAGGTATTCTCATTAATACATCGCTTAATTCTTGTGTCCTACTTGGAGTCAAAGGTGAAAGGTATGGTACTCCAAAAGACTCCAATGAGGCCATGTGGACGAGTATCATCATCACCACCATTATTATCCCAAAAAAGCCTAAAGTTCCTGCTGCAATCATTATGATAAATCTCAAAAGTCTAAAAGTTATCGCACCGTTATAAGCAGGAATTGAAAAGGAAGCTATTCCTGTCATTGCAACTACAATCACCATTGCAGGAGATACGAGTCCTGCTTGAACAGCTGCTTGCCCAACTACCAAACCGCCTACTATACTTACTGCTTGTCCCACTTGCATAGGAAGTCTTATACCCGCCTCCCTTAAAATTTCAAAGGTTATTTCCATGAATAATGCCTCCAAAAGTGCTGGAAAAGGCACTCCTTCCCTTTGAGCAGCAATAGAAATAGCCAGTTGCGTCGGTATCATTTCTTGATGAAAAGTAGTTTCTGCAATGTATATAGAGGGAAATAAAAGAGCAATAACCATTGCAGCAATTCTCAAAATTCTAAGAGCTGATGACAAGAAATACCTCTCATAATAATCTTCGGCAGCCTGAAAAAATTGTACAAATACTGCAGGAACAGTAAGTGCAAAAGGCGAACCATCAACTAATATTGCCACTTTCCCTTCTAAAATTTCTGCAGTCACCTTGTCTGGCTTTTCAGAATGAGCTATTTGTGGAAAAGGAGAAAAAGGATTATCTTCTATAAATTCTTCTAAATAGCCGCTATCAATAACCCCATCAATTTGAACTTTTTTAAGTCGTTTTTTAACTTCTTGTACCACTGTATCATCAGCAATGCTTTTTACATAGGCAATAGATACATCTGTTTTAGAATACTTTCCAATTTTTATGTTTTCAATTACAAAATCAGGGTGTTTTATTCTCCTTCTTAGCATAGAAGTATTTATTCTTAAAGTCTCCACAAAAGACTCTTTAGGACCTCTTACATAGGATTCTGTAGTAGACTCAGCTATATTTCTCCCTTCCCATCCTTTTGTAGAGATAATTAAGGCTTTTTCCACTCCATCAATTAAAAGTATTGTCTCTCCAGAAAGTAAGTCGTCTATTATATCTCCAATTTTATCTTTTACATTTACTTCTGAAATTGTTATAAAACATTCATTTATATAATTAAAGAGTTGGTCATTAGTATATATGATTTTATTCAACTTTCTTGTCTCTATCATTATTGGCTCTAAAATATCTCGAGTAATTAACAACTTATCTACCATTCCATCTACATACAATAAAAAAGCTTTAGCTTTTTTATCTCCTATGCTAATTTGCCTAAAAACTATGTCATTATTCCCTTTTAAAAGCACTTGAAATATATATATATTTTCTTCTAATTCTTTGCTAAGAGTCATATATTGATAATTTTCTTTTACATACTGCGGATCAGGCAACTTATGGGGCATTTTAAACACCTCCAGATATTATTATTTCAAGTTTTTTTTAGAATATTATGTTGGCTTTAGATAAATAATAAAAAAAAACACATTTAGGAGTCGGATATGTTTAAAGGAACAGGACAATATGAAAAGACTTCAGAGAAGAAAATTTCTACAAAACAACTGATATTTTTATTAGTTACAATCGTCCTATCAACGGCAGACGTCTTTTTGCCTTCTTTTGTAGCATTAGTCGCAAAACAAGACTCTTGGATATCTGTGGTGATATCTTTTTTCACCTCTAGCATTGTCTTTGTTTTTTATTATAAACTGGCAATGACCTTTAAAAAAGAAATGCTATTTTCCTACGTAGATAAAATAACAGGAAAATTTATAGGAAAAATAATAGCTTCGCTTTATTTGTTATTTATCTTACACGATATCTCTTTAGTAATGAGAGAATTAATAGAGATTATGATCAATGCTTTTATGCCTCATACTCCTCCAATAATTTTTTATGTAGTCTTGATAATATCAGTAATGTACACTGTATCAAAAGGTTTTTTAGCAATTGTTAGATTAAATGAACTTTTATTTCCATTTGGAATGTTCCTTGTGGCATTTGTTACTATTTTGAATCTTCCAAAAGTTAAAATGACAAATTTTCTCCCAATACTTGAAAACGGGATAAAACCTCCCCTAATAGGCTCATTCCTCATTACCGCTTACATGCTTGAAACGGTAATAATACTTTTTATATTTCCTTACATCTCTAAAAAAGAAAAGGCTTTAAAAGGCGGAATAATAAGCCTTGGAATATTAGTTCTTAACATGATGTTGGGAGTTTTAGCAATAGGAGTTTTTGGTGCAAAAACTGCATCAAACTTTCAATTTACAGCTTTGGAAATGGTGAGAAATATAAGAATTAGCGATTACATACAGCGGTTTGATTCATTAGTAATGGCAATGTGGTTAATGGGAATTTATCTTAAAATTGTAATATTTACTTATCTCTTTGCAAAAGGATTAGCTGAAACAATAAAAACTCCAGACTATCGCTTTATTCTATTACCCCTTGCTACTTTGTTAATCCCATTAGCAGAAAATGTATCTGAAAATTTAGATGGATTGTACACTTACATACAAAGATGTTTCCCTTTTGAAGCCTTTTGGTTTGAATTATTTTTCCCTATAGTTCTTTATATCATTGCAAAAATCAGAAAAATAAAATGAGAGGAATCAGTCAACATTCCTCTCATAGAGTATTCTTAAACCTTCTAAAGTGAGCATATCATTTACTGTGTTTATAGTTTTTGACTCTTCTGCAATCATCCTTGCAAAACCACCTGTTGCTACAACATAAGCGTTTGGCGCAAATTCTTCTTTCATTCTGCCCACAATATAATCCACCATTCCAACATGTCCGTATATAATGCCTGACTGCATACTAGCTACTGTATTTTTGCAAATAACAGTAGGCGGTTTTACAAGCTCAATTTTAGGTAGTTTAGCAGTCCTTTGAAAAAGCGCATCGGCAGATATTGCCAATCCAGGAGCAATTATTCCCCCTAAATATTCGCAATTTTTAGAAATTGCACAAAAAGTAGTAGCTGTGCCGAAATCAATTACTATGACTGGTCCTCCGTAAATTTCATAGGCAGCAACAGCATTTACAATCCTATCTGCTCCTACTTCTTTGGGGTTATCGTACTTTATATTTATGCCTGTTTTTATCCCTGGACCCACAATCAAAGGCTTGGTATTACAATACTTTATAGTCATTGCTTCAAGTGTGTGCATAATAGGAGGTACAACAGAAGAAATTATTACAGCATCTACATCTTTTAGTTTGAAACCATTGTATTCAAATAACTGATTTATCAACATCCCGTATTCATCAGAGGTTTTGCTTTTATCAGTGGATATTCTAAAAGAATGTAGAAGCTTTTTCCCTTTATAAATCCCCATTACAATGTTAGTATTCCCTACATCAAAGGCTAAAAGCAAAATCATCACCTTCTTAAAATTAAGCAGACAAATGAACTGCTTTTAATTTTTATTTACCATGCATTTTTTTCAAAGGCTTTACTATTATTGTTGTTAATATCACAGCCACAATAATTTCAAATACGCCATTTTTTAAAGCTACAAATAATGCAACCTTAAACGGCAGATATTTAAGAAGCACTGCCAGTCCCAAAACTCCGATGGTATTTGTCAACGTCCCTGCGGCTGCTGCAATACCAACATTTTTAGTCAACTTATAAGAATAATATGCCACAACCCCTATAAAAATCCTGGGAAATATAGCAATTACAGGGTCCGCAAAAAGAGGAGTGTTTTGCCTTATGAAGCTGGTCAATCCAAAAATCAAACCTATAAAAGCTCCTACAATAGGTCCTTCTAATACTCCTCCTATAATTGCTGGTATGTGCATTGTAGTAGCATTAGCAATACCTAAAGGAATGTACCCTAAAATGGTTGTAGATAAAACAATGGATATCGCAGCCAGCATTCCTGCTACAGTTATCTGCCTCAAAGAAATTTTTGCCGCTTTCCCTTCTCTTGTCGCTTTAATTTGCACTTTCCTCACCTCCGTTCCGGTTCCTTTTCAGGATACCGTTCCGAACTCCATTTAATTATTTAATTATCGTGTCAGGTTCAAAGACGATACCCGCAATTTTATTTTACCAAAAAAAGTCTTACTCATCAATAATTTTTTAATTCATAGTCACAAGCACATCCCCTGTGTTTACGGAAGAGCCTTTAGAAACATGTATGCTTGCTATAACTCCTTCTTCAGGTGCCATTATTTCATTTTCCATTTTCATAGCCTCTAAAATTACTACCACATCTCCCCGCTTTACCCTGTCACCTTCTTTAACTTTCACATCAAGAATTGTGCCTGGCATAGGGGCAGAAATTATTTTAGAACCTTTTGGTATAGAAGAAGCTTCTGCTTTCGAAACCGGTTGTGAAATCTCTTGAGTTTGTGTTAATTTAGGTTGTGAAAGAATTGCCGTTTGAGTTATCTTAGGAGTTTCCTCTTTATCTTTTATCTCTTCCACTTCAACCTCATACACTTTCCCATTTACAGTGACTTTGAATTTTTTCACAAAAATTCCTCCCTCAATTTAATCTTGTCCTTATTTGCTCCAATCGTCCTACTTTAGACCAAACGGAAGCAGTATCTGGAAGTCTCAGTATGGATTTTACGTAAAAAGTGCTGGTATCAGCTTGTAAATACAAAGCTACTGCCGCTGTAATTGCAGCAACAAGCTCAGTTTCCTCTTCGTTTTTTTCATATTTGTCTGTTCTTTTTTCTTTTTTTACTTTCTCTTCTTCTTTGTTATTTTCATTATTAAACGTTCTTTTCAAAAAATCTAAAAAATCCATAAAAACACCACCCTATAGAGGTATATTGCCGTGTTTTTTAGGAGGGCGACTCTCCCTTTTGCTTGATAACATGTCAAAAGCTGATATGAGTCTTGGCCTTGTTTCCGAAGGAAAAATTACATCATCTACATAGCCGCGGGCTGCTGCTCTGTACGGATTTGCAAAATTATTCCTGTACTCATTTATCTTTTGTTGCCTCACTTCTGCAGGATTTTCTGCCTCGCTGATTTCATTTTTAAAGACAATGTTTGCTGCCCCTTCTGGACCCATCACCGCAATCTCTGCCGTAGGCCATGCAAATACTATGTCAGCTCCCAAGTCCTTGCTGCACATAGCAAGATAAGCTCCCCCGTAAGCTTTTCTTACAATCAAAGTAATTTTAGGAACAGTTGCTTCAGAATAAGCGTAAAGCATTTTTGCCCCATGTCTTATTATCCCACCATATTCTTGATTTGTCCCTGGCAAAAATCCAGGCACGTCCACTATGCTAAGTATAGGTATATTAAAAGCATCACAAAAGCGAATAAATCTAGCCGCTTTATAGGAAGCATTTATGTCAAGTACTCCTGCTAATACTCTTGGCTGATTAGCCACAATTCCTATAGTCTTTCCATTAAGTCTTGCAAAAGCTGTAATAATATTTTCTGCGTACATCTCTTGTGATTCTAAAAATTCCCCATTGTCAACTATTTCCTTTATTAACTCTTTCATGTCATAAGGTTTATTGGGATTATCTGGTATTATTTCCATAAGTTTCTGGGAAATTCTATTGGGGTCATCTCCAGTTTGGTATTGTGGTGGGTCTTCTAAATTGTTAGAAGGTAAATAACTTAACAAATTCCTCACCATTTTGAGAACTTCTTCATCATTTGGACCTCTGAAATGGGCAACGCCACTTACTCTACAGTGAGTTATTGAACCTCCTAGCTCTTCAAGAGTCACTTCTTCTCCAGTTACAGCCTTTATGACTTGTGGACCAGTTATAAACATTTGACTGGTTTTATCCACCATAAAAATAAAATCTGTTAATGCGGGCGAATACACGGCACCTCCAGCACTTGGCCCCATTATCACTGATATCTGCGGTATGACACCGGAAGCTAAAGTGTTTCTGTAAAATATGTTACCATAACCAGAAAGCGCATCAACACCTTCCTGTATGCGAGCACCTCCCGAATCGTTAAGCCCTATTATAGGCGCTCCCATTTTCATCGCCATATCCATAACTTTTGTTATCTTTTTAGCATGGTACTCCCCTAATGACCCTCCTAGTACAGTGAAATCCTGCGCATATACATAAACTAATCTGCCATCTATTGTACCATAGCCAGTTACAACTCCTTCTCCAGGATATTTTTGCTTCTCAAGTCCAAAGTCATAACAGCGATGCTCTACAAAAGGGTCTATTTCTACAAAGCTATCCTTATCAAGAAGCTTATGTATCCTTTCCCTTGCAGTTAGTTTACCCTTTTCATGCTGAACAGCTATTCTCTTAGCTCCCCCACCTTCTAAAACTTTCTCTTTTCTTCTTTTTAGCTCTTCTATCATATCATGGACACTCATATAACTCCTCCTTAAACTTTACTATATCAACTAGTAGCAGTTATTATTAGTACCTACTAAAATAATATACCACATACTTTCCAAATACACAATAAATTTAATCCCTTAATCTCTACCCCAGAAAAAGTTATAAACTTTTCTTTCCACTCTGGAAACTTAGATAAAACTTCATATATAATCTGCAAAATTTTGTGCAGGTTTTAAAATTTTTCCTTATTAAAAAGCGGCAAAAGAGAATATCTCTTTGCCGCCTATTTAGACATTTCCTCAATAATGTCCGTTAATTCTTCTATAATTTCATTAAGCCCAAAATAACCTTTTTGCATTTTAAGTTTCGCCAAAAGCTTTTTATATTGTTTTAATGTTCCCATTATAATAATATCAGATTTTTCAACGCTCATATTGACACAACCTCTCGCTACAGCTGTTTCTCCTCCTATCGCTAGCATCTCCTGTTTTATTATGTTAGCAGCAGCTGGATGCACATCAAATAATTTGACAACTCTAAAAACAGCTTTTGGCGCCATAATATCTATAGAAACTTCTTCAGCCTTTATTTGACTAAGTTCTTTTTTTGCCTGTGACAAATTTTGTATATCCAATATTTCTCTTTTCATTTATCCTCCCTCAAAACAGCCCTGTTATTTTTCCATTTTCATCAATGTCTATATTTTCTGCAGCAGGATGTTTTGGAAGTCCTGGCATTGTCATTATATCTCCTGTCAGCGCTACAATAAAACCCGCACCCTTTGAAACCCTCAATTCTCTTACCGTTATCTTAAATCCTTTTGGACGGCCTAATAGTTTAGGATCATCTGAAAGTGAATATTGAGTCTTTGCGATAGTTATAGGCATCTTATCTAATCCCAATCTTTCAATATTAGCAATATCTTTTAAAGCCGAAGCTGTATACTCTACTCCATCCGCTCCATATATTTCTGTGGCAATCTTGTGTAATTTATCTTTGATTGGTAAATTCTCATCATACAAAACGCGAAAGTCAGAAGGCATGCTACAAGCTTTAACAACTTTTTCAGCTAACTCTATCCCACCTTCTCCTCCTTTTTCCCAAACATCTGCTACCGCCATATCTACACCTATATTTTCGCAAGCCTTTCTTACTTCGTCAATTTCTCTCTCTGTATCAAAGATAAACCTGTTAAGTGCTACAACAACTGGCACTCCAAATTTTCTTACATTTTCAACTTGCTTTTCAAGATTTTCAATTCCCTTTCTCACTGCTTCAACATTTTCTTTTTGCAAATCTTCTTTTTTTACACCACCATGCATTTTTAAGGCACGCACAGTTGCAACAACAACAGCAGCATTGGGTTTTAATCTTCCTAAGCGAGCCTTTATATCAAAGAATTTTTCAGCCCCTAAATCCGCACCAAATCCCGCCTCTGTTACAAGATAATCTGCCAATTTCAAACCATATTTAGTAGCAATTAAGCTATTACATCCATGAGCAATATTTGCAAAAGGTCCTCCATGTACAAATGCTGGAACGTTTTCAATAGTTTGCACTAAATTAGGTTTTATAGCATCTTTTACTAGGACTGCCATAGCTCCATCAGCTTTTAAATCTCTTGCAGTTACTGGATTACCATTTTTATCATAAGCCACTATTATATCACCAATTCTTCTTTTTAAATCCATCAAATCTTGCGCTAAACACAA
The DNA here is from genome assembly GCF_018588165.1 of Thermoanaerobacter sp. CM-CNRG TB177. Lineage (NCBI taxonomy): Bacteria > Bacillati > Bacillota > Clostridia > Thermoanaerobacterales > Thermoanaerobacteraceae > Thermoanaerobacter > Thermoanaerobacter sp. CM-CNRG TB177. The sequence continues at coordinate 19,167 of NZ_JAFCAC010000040.1, read as the reverse complement.
AATCGCCATTACTTCTGAAGCTACTGTTATTATAAATCCGTCTTGCCGCGGATATCCATTTGTCTTTCCTCCAAGTCCTACTATTACTTCTCTTAAAGCCCTATCATTCATGTCCATAGCCCGTTTCCATGTAATAGTCCTTATGTCAATATTGAGTTCATTACCATGGTAAATATGATTGTCTATCATCGTAGCCAATAAATTATGAGCAGCAGTAATCGCATGTAAATCTCCCGTAAAGTGCAAATTTATGTCCTCCATAGGTACAACTTGAGAATACCCTCCCCCAGCTGCTCCGCCCTTTATTCCCATACAAGGTCCTAACGAAGGCTCTCTTAAAGCTATCATAGCTTTTTTACCTATTTTAGCAAGAGCCTGGCCTAATCCTACCGTAAGTGTAGTCTTACCCTCGCCTGCAGGGGTGGGAGTTATAGATGTGACAAGAATAAGCTTACCATCTTTTCTATTTTTTATCTTTTCCCATAAAGCAGGAGAAACTTTTGCTTTATACTTTCCGTAGTATTCTAAATAGTCTTCCTCAATGTCTAACTTTTTTGCAACCTCTCTTATATGTAACATTTTCGCTTCTTGAGCTATTTCAATATCAGACTTCATAAAATTTCCCCTCCAGCTTTTACTTTTATCTTTCACCTAAAATTATTTTTACGAGTGTACCTTTGCCTTTTTTACTAAAAATTTTAATATCCCCGTTGTACAGCTCCACAATACTTTTGCAAATAGCAAGTCCTAGTCCTGTTCCTTCTTTTTTAGTTGTAAACAAAGGCTCAGTAACTTTTTTTAAATATTTTTTCTCTATACCGCCTCCATTATCGACAACTCTTATTACCACTTTCTTTTTAAGAGGGTAATATCTTGTATCTAATATTATTTTACCATTCTCTCCAATAGCATGAAGCGAGTTTTGAACTACATTTAAAATAAGCTGCTTCAGATGATTTTTATCCATTTTTATAGGAGGAATATCGCCAAGCCTCTTTTCTATTTTTATTTTTTTGTGTACAGCCTCTGCTTCAAAAAGAAGTAAATATTGGTTTATAACTCCATTAATGTCTATTTCAGTCTCTCCTTTTTCTTCACTGTTTCTTACTATACCAAGGTAATTTTTTATTAAAACTAATATCCTATCCACTTCGTCTAAAATAGTTTCATAATAAGTAGAACTTTCTTTATGTTTGGCTTGTAAAAGTTGTATAAAACCTTTTACAGAAGTTAAAGAATTTTTTATCTCATGAATGGTTGTGGCAGCAAATTCACCAGCAATTGTGTATTTTTCAGTCTGCTCAATTAACTTCTGATATTTTAAATCTTCTGTTATATCCTTCACAATGATAGTTTTCCAATGACCACCGTTTAACTTTCCGTATTTTAGTAAAAGCACTCTTTCATCACAATTTCCCTTTGAAGGAATTACAATTTTTTCTCCGTTAATTAAATTATTTTCTGAAGCATCTGGTTTGTATTTTCTCAAAAAGTCCGTAAACTTCGCATTTATGAATTTCGTATATTTAACACCAAATAATTCACATGCTCTGTTATTCACGTAGACCACGTTAAACTTATTATCAACTATCACAACACCCTCTTCTGTCATATCCATTATGTCTGTTGAATGTTTGAAAAAATCAATATAATCGCCGGGTTTTTCTTTCTGATAGCTTCGAAGTTTAACAAATCCTAAAAAAGCTATCTTATCTCCCACACTGTTAGCTATAGGACTAAATTTTATGCTAAAAGACATTTTTAAATTGTATTTTGCCGTAAGCTCTATAATAAGCCCATCTTCATAAGGTCCTATTTCTTTGTATTTCAATATGTGATAAAAAAAATGATCATAATCATCTACATCATCAACAGTATAGCCTAATGTTTCAAGGAGTCTTTTATTTATATGAATTACCTTACCATTTAAATCTTTTAAGACAAAAAAATCGTGTGCATTATTTAAAAGGTTGCATATCCACTGCAAGGAATTTTTATCTGTAGCAAAAGTTTTGTTCGCTTTCATGATTGTCCCCCTTTGTCTCCCTCATCTTTCGTTCAAAACCCTTAGGCCCACTAATATAATTAGACATTAAAGTAGAAAAATCCTCCTTCTTATCAATAATTTTTTTATTGTTAACTAAAAATTTTTAAAAAAAATAATGTATAAGCCCAAAGACTTATACATTATTTGGTATTTTATGCAAACTGCACCCCCTCTATATCCTCACCGTTAAATACTTTTTCAAACTCTTCTCCATTAAGTTTTTCTCTTTCAATAAGAGCTTTTGCCACTCTATGGAGCTTTTCAATATTTCCCTTTAAGAGTGATTCCGCTCTTTTATAGGCTTCTTCAATTATTCTCTTTATCTCTCTGTCAATTTCTGCAGCTACTTCTTCACTGTAATTTCTCGTTCTTCCTAAATCACGCCCTAAAAACACTTCTTCACTTTTAGTGCCAAAGGTCATAGGCCCTAATCTATCACTCATGCCATACTCTGTAACCATCTTTCTTGCAATACTTGTAGCCCTCTCGATGTCATTTTGTGCACCCGTACTTATATCATTTAACACCAAGCTTTCTGCCACCCGTCCACCTAAAAGATGAACTATTTCATCCATCATTTCAGATTTTGACATGTAATATTTATCTTCTTCAGGAAGAAGCATAGTATATCCTCCCGCTCTGCCTCTTGGAATTATGGTAACCTCATGAACAGGAGGAGTATTTGGCAAAAGTTTCGCAACAACAGCATGACCAGCTTCGTGGTATGCCACCAATTTTTTGTCTTTTTCAGACATGATCCTGCTTCTCTTTTCAGGTCCTGCTATTACTCTCGTTATAGCCTCTTCCAGCTCCGCCATAGTTATCTGCTTAAGCCCTCTCCTTGCTGCTAAAAGCGCCGCTTCATTCATAAGATTTTCCAGGTCAGCCCCAGTAAAGCCAGGGGTTCTTCTTGCCAATACCTGTAATGACACATCTGGAGCTAAAGGCTTATTTCTAGCATGTATTTTCAAAATTTCTTCTCTTCCTTTTATATCAGGAATACCTACAGTAATGTGTCTATCAAATCTTCCTGGTCGCAGTAGTGCAGGATCTAATATATCTGGCCTGTTTGTTGCAGCAATAACAATTATGCCTTCATTTACACTGAAACCATCCATTTCAACTAACAACTGATTTAGTGTTTGCTCTCTCTCATCATGTCCACCGCCTAAACCTGCACCCCTTTGCCTTCCCACTGCATCTATTTCATCAATAAAAACAATACAGGGTGCATTCTTTTTGGCTTGTTCAAATAAATCTCTTACCCTTGCAGCACCTACCCCAACAAACATCTCTACAAAATCAGAACCGCTTATGCTAAAAAACGGTACTCCCGCTTCTCCTGCCACAGCTTTTGCAAGCAGAGTTTTACCAGTACCTGGAGGTCCTACCAAAAGAACTCCTTTTGGTATCCTGGCTCCAAGGTCAAGAAATTTTTTGGGATATTTTAAAAATTCAACAATTTCCTGCAACTCTTCCTTTTCTTCATCTGCTCCCGCCACGTCATTAAAAGTCACTCTTTTATCCTTATCAGTAACCATCCTTGCTCTGCTCTTTCCAAAAGACATAACCTTGCTTCCTCCCCCGCCTTGTGCCTGTTGCATAAAAATATACCAAAATATAATGAAAATTATGATTAAAAAGAGGGAAGGAAGCATTTGAACCCACCATGGCGGGCCTACCTGCGGTTCACTTTTAAAGTCCAGTTTCCCTTGTAAAATATAGGGATTAACAAAGTTCATAAAGTTTGTTACATCTGGCACACGGCTTTTAAACTCGGTGCCATTTTTCAATACCCCTTTAACATCATTACCCACAAGGGTAATGCTTTTTACTTGGTTGGCATTAATATATTTTATTAGCTGTCCATAATCAATATCGGTTATTGGTTCGGCGCTTTGAGAATATAATTGTACCATTGCGTAAATAGCTATAAATATTAATAAATAGAGAACTATGCTTCTAATTATTTTGTTATTATCCTTCAAATAAGGCCCCTCCTTCAAATAAGTCCAACTACCTTTAATCTATAATATCATATCTCCTTTAAAAAACCAAATTATTTGTATAGCTCCGGCTTTAAAACCCCTATAAAGGGAAGGTTCCTGTATTTTTCATCGAAATCTAATCCATAACCTACTACAAATTTGTCAGGAATTTTAAAGCCACAATAATCTACTTTGACATCTGCCTCTCTTCTTTCAGGTTTATCTAAAATAGTGCATATTTTTAAACTTCTGGGCTTTCTTCCTAATAAAGTCTCTCTTAAATAAGAAAGCGTCAAACCACTATCTATAATATCTTCCACTATGAGCACATCTTTGCCTTCAATGTTTATGTCGTGGTCTTTAATTATTTTTACTATTCCAGAAGACTGAGTAGAAGAACCATAACTGGAAACAGCCATAAAATCTATTGATAAAGGCAAATCTATCGCTCGAGACAAATCCGCCATAAACATTATTGCCCCTTTTAAAACCCCAAGAAGAACAAGGTCTTTCCCTTGGTAGTCTTTTGTAATCATTCGTCCTAACTCTTTTACTTTTTCTTTTAATTGTTGTTCCGTAATTAAAATCTCCTGTATATCTTGTGTTATACTCGACATAAAGTTAACCTCCTTTTTTATTTTCTTCTTTGGTATATTCTATAACAAGGACTTTTTTTGTGTTTTTATCTACTTTAAACTTATCACTCATTCTATACCCTACCACCCATACGATTTCATTGCCTATGGCCAATAAAGGAATGCTACTTCTTATTTCGCGGGGTATTTTCTCGTCAACGAAAAATTCTTTTAGTTTTTTACTTCCCCCCATATTAAGAGGGGAAAAAACATCACCTGCTTGCCTATTTCTAATTACTACATCTTTCTGTATTTTATCATAGTCAAAAAATTTTGTGTATTTCCCTATATCAAGTTTTTTTACTTCTTCAATCCCTAAAACAGTAGTTTTAAATTGACCAATGCCATCTATATTAGTGATTCCGGGAATATTTAATTTTGCCCAAAAAGTCTTGACCTCTTTTTGTTTTACTTTTCTCATTATAAGATTATTATAGCTTTTTAAAGCCTCAATTTCAAAGGGCAAATCAATTTTTGAGGAAGTTGGTTTGTCTAAAAGGCTTAAAACATCCTCTACATGGATGTATTCTAGTCCATAAATATCTCCTTTTAATTTTTGGTACATAAGTCTTACTAAACGCCGCTGTATAGCGTGGTGCTGTACCCTCAGTTTTTCTATATCAGCAAAAATTTCCTCTTGATTAAAATAACAAACCTCATTAAAAATCTTTTCACACTCTTTTTCTAAATAATCATTCTCCTCTAAAATAATTTTTGCCATCCTATAGATATTTTCTATTATATCCACTTCAAAAGTTTCATTTATAAAGGGAATTAATTTAAGCCTTACTTTATTTCTTGTATATAAATCCTCATAATTTGTAAAATCGATTGCTGGTTTTAAACCTTTTTCTTTAAGGTATATCTCTATTTCTTTTCTTTCTATTTCAATTAGAGGCCTTATTATATTCCCATTTACCGGTTTTATTCCAATGAGGCCTGTCATTCCAGCACCCCTTATTAAATTTAAAAAAACCGTTTCCACTACATCATTTTTATTATGAGCTACTGCTATTTTATTACCCTTAACTTCTTTTAATACTTCCTCAAAAGCCTGATACCTCACATATCGTCCAGCCTCTTCTTCCGAATATCCCATTTCTTTGGCTATTTTTTTTACATCCTTTTCAAATAAAAAAAATGGGAGTTTCAATTTGCAGCATATATTTTCAACAAATTGCGCGTCCCTTCGAGCCTCTTCTCCTCTTATCATATGGTTTACATGTACTACATACAATTTAAGATTAAATAAATCTTTTAAATTGTATAAAATATCCAGCATACATAAAGAATCGGGTCCGCCGGAAACTCCCATTACAATTTTATCATTTTCCTTAATCATTTTATATCTTTTAATTGTTGAAATAACCTTATCAATCATTTCTTAACCCCTTAAGCGATATATACTTAAGTTATATAATGATTATATAACATCTTAATTTTTAAATCAAACCTCTTTTTCAAAAAAGAACTAACTTTCCTCTACATCAGATAATTACAGATACAAAAACCCTTCCACAAAGTCTTTCCCTAAATCACCTCGATATATTGTCTCCACATTGTGGAAGGGTTATTCCATTCTATTAACTTTTATACTTTTTCCATATCTTTGAAACCAAAATTGTCATATCGTCTTTAGGCGTATTATCACACAATTCCAAACATTTTTTTATCAACGCTTCTGCCATATCCTGAGGATTTCTCGTGTCAATTTCACTGATTAACCTTGAAAATTCTATTTCTTTATCTTTTTCAAAACACTCCAACACTCCATCAGTAACCAAAATCACAAAATCTCCATTTTTTAATTTTCTTTCATGGATATCTGCTTCGATATCTTCCAAAATTCCAATGGGTAAAGAACTGGATTCTATAATTTCCACCTCATTTCCCCTTTTTATAAAAGTAGCGCAAGAACCAATCTTGATAAATTCTGTCTCTCCAGTAAATTTATCCAAAAACATTATATCCACGGTAGAAAACATTTCTTCTGCAGACCGTAAAGCCAAAATAGAATTTAACGTTTGAATAACTAAATGTTTATCAAATCCTGCTTCAATAAATTTTTCTAGCAAAGAAATGGTAGTACTGCTCTCTGCAGCCGCTTTATATCCAATCCCCATTCCATCGCTTAAAGCTACCATGTATTTTCCATCTTCTAAGTCCATAAAAGAATAAGTATCTCCAGAAATCTTGTTTTTTGACTTGCTAACTCTGCTTATACCTGTCAAAACTTGTAAACTTTCTGCTTTTGTAAAGGTAACTACACACCTTCCATTGTGGTCTATTGCACATAACCTACTTTTTCTCTCATATCTTTCCCCCATAATTTCAGACACAATTGGAGCAATCTTTTTGTCACATTCCTTCGCAATACATGCCCTTTTGTATATTTTTACGTTAATATTTCCATCTCCCGCGTCATAAATTAATACATCCTCTACGGGTATACCCTTTTTATCCAATTCCACCATCATTATTTGTTCTAATTCGTCTTTAAAAGTGACATTCATGCTAATATCACTGGCCATATTAGATATTGCATCAGCAATTCCTTTCAACTGAGTAGCAATAAGACCTTTAGCGTCTTTTAGCCTTTCTCTCCATTGCATGCTTATTTTGTAAATACCCAAATAATATTTAGTCGTACTTATAAGCTCAGAAAATCTTATACATTTTCTATAAATTTTATTGTCTTCAATGCTACTACTTTTTTCAAGATGTTCTATTAATTCAAACAGGCTTTTATAAGTATTGTAAAATTCCTTGTCCCAACAAGATTTATACATAACACATTGAGTGCAAGCTTTATTGGCAATTTCCTCAAACAAATAAGAAATATCTTTGTGGTCTAGTATCTTTTCATTTACTTGTTTAAAACTTTTAGAGAGTTCTTCAAATACTTGAGAATACTCCTTTAATTTGTCTGTCACTACCTCTTTTAATTTTTCATTGTAATTTCTATTGTTTAATTTTTTATTGCCTTTTACTATTTCCTCTACTTTTACTATGTATTTCTTAGGAAGCGCTGCAAACATTAAAGAAGCTAAAACAATATCATAAGGATTTATAAGCATATCTATACTTGAAGTTACATAAAATGTAATAATAAAAATGGCAGTCAAAAAGCCTATAATAACTCCAATTCTATGCAATTTTTTTAAACTGCCAGCCAACAAGCCTGCAAATCCAAAAAGTCCTATGGAGACTGGCATTTGAAAAAAAGATAAGCTCCCAATAAGTCCTATAGTCGTGCCGATACTTGCTCCTACTCCCACCCCACCTATGTAAGAAGCTAAAAATATTATAAGTGTCCCTAATATTCCGTTGAGAGTAAATTTCCACACATTCAAATGATTCAGTCCTAAAATAAACAATCCTAAAAATATACTCAAAGATATCAACTCTTCATTGGAAATAATTTTTCTGTTTACATTCAAAATAAATGAAACAGCATGGTTAAAAATAAAAACCATTAACATTGCAGTAATAGACTCATATAAACTCATTATAATGTCAAAAAGCAAAAAGTCGTATATATAGCTGAAGATAAGGCCTGCACTAAAAAGTGAAATAAAAGTTATCAAAGAGGCCTTAATAATATTTTGAGATTTAACTTTTAAAAGCCCCTCCACTAAAAAAACCAAAATAAGGGCTAAAAGGTATTTAAAACTATTGACACCGGGCAAAGTCAATATCCCCAACCATACTCCTATTCCAGTTAAAAAATATCGCTTTTTATACATTAAAAGAGTTGCAAAAAAAGCAATGCCGAAAGGCAAAAGACTATTGAAAATAACAGCTCGCGCTATAAAAAAGCTTATAACTGACAATAATATAATTTGTTGAATATTTTTATAAAGATTTTTTGGTGTATTTTCTGTCAAGGGAGTTTTTATAACTCTTTTATAAGGTAAAATATTTATATTTTGCATAAAAAAACCACCACCTCTTGTTTTTTCTAAATTATACCATTAAGGTGATGGTTTTATTTGTTAATTTTTGATATGTTTGTAATTTTTCTTTCGACATAAAAAATAATATCGCATCCCAATGCGACATTTTATTTCTCAAAATATAAATGGTGACCCCGACGGGATTCGAACCCGTGTTGCCGCCGTGAAAGGGCGGTGTCTTAACCACTTGACCACGGGGCCACAAAGGACATTATCTATTTTATCATATTTTTATGTCTTGTCAACGATAAATTTTTCCTTAATATTTGTCACTTTTTGGATATAAAAATATCTGTCCTCTCTCCCTGTTTTATTTCTCCTATTAAAGCATATTCGACTTCTAAATACTTTGCAATATCTTCAATGCTTATATTTGCTTCATGATGGCTTCCTCTTTCTTTATGCCTTTCAGCAACAACTTTCTTCCCATATTCGTTTAATTCGGATATAAGAATACTACCGCCTTTTTTACAGACCCTCACCATCTCATCCAGTACCTTTTTATAATCCCTCATGTGATGCATAGCATTGTATGTAGCCACAACATCAAAAGTTTCATCTAAAAATGGAAGATTGTGAGCATCTCCATGAAGTAGCAAGATATTTTCCAAAGTTGCACTTTCCTTCAAAAGGCCTTCTGCTCTTTTTAAAGCCTCTTTACTTTCATCCAAAGACACAACTTGATATCCGTATTCAGCCAAAGCCGCTGCCATTCGTCCCCGTCCTGTACCAATATCAAGAGCTTTTCCATTTCCTCTGCCCAACATTTCCATAGCTTCTTTTATATCTCTCTCCATAGTTTCACCTCAAAAACTTTTTATATTTAATTTATTATTATATTTTTGTACTTTATTAAAACGCAAAAACATGTTATACTGATAAAAGTACTAATAAAATCACTCCTCCATAATAAATGCGGTTTTAAATACCGCATCCTTTTTGAGGTAATATATACCCCCATATGGTATAGGGTTACGCTAAAAGTATATCACATTCTCTAAGTAATGTAAATACAGAATTTCAATGTATTTCTTCTGAAGAAATAACCAATTGAGACACTTTTCCAAAATAATTTGTCCCCCATACTCCTATCAATATCATAATAGCCCCTATTATGTGATACCAATAAAAAGTTTCATGTCTTATGGTTATTCCTGCCATTATAGAAATTACTGTGGTCAAATTTGCAAAAACTGAAGCCTGAGATGCAGGCAATTTTGAAAGAGCGTAATTGTTTAAAAAATACGCTACAACAGAAGACAAAATACCTAAATATAGCACAGGAATAAGCACTCTGTAATCAGTTAAATCCTTAAAATAGTCAGAAATAGGGTAACCTTTTGTTAAGCTATCAATTAAATTTAAAAAATTGAAAGAAATTGCAGCACACCACATCATTACAAAGGTTATCTCAATAGGCGAAAATTCTAAAGAAGACTTCCTTGCTAAAATACTGTAAAAAGCTGCAGATAAGACTGCTCCTAAAAGATACACAAACCCTCTAATTGATGTATTACGGCTTTCAACACCTGTCATAAAAATTATAAAAGCAACTCCTGTAACAGACAAAAAAATAAAGAAAAGCTGATACATACAAGGTCTTTCCTTTAAAAAGACCGCCGCCAAAGCAGTAACGGCAACAGGAATTAAAGCTATCATCAAGCCTGAAATAGAAGAAGATGTATATTTTACACCATATGTTTCAAATATAAAATACACAACAGGCTCTGATAGAGACTATAAAAACAATGGCCATAGATTTTTCCCTTTGTAATTAAGTTTAATAATTCCAAATACCCACAAAAGAGTAATCATAAATGCTGCAAGTAAAAAACGATAAGCTATAAGCTCCATAGGAGAAGCTACATCAAGCCCCATAGAAGTAAACATAAAAGAAAATCCAAAAATTGCTGCCATTCCTATTCCTGCTAAATAAGGATAATAACTCTTTATCCTCTCCAAATTTAACACCCCCGCACCTTTTTAAAAACACCGATATAATTATATAGCACTTCCCACAAAAAATAAAATCCAGACGAAGGGGACGGTTCTTTTCATCTGAAAAATTCAGACAAGAGGAACCGTCCCCTTCGTCTGAAAAGTTTTTGTCACAAAATTGGTCTTAGATGTGTTATTATTAGTGAAAAGACATAGGGAAGGTGTTCAAAATAGAGGAAAGTTTCAAAGATATCTTTGAAAAATATTATCCAAAAGTTTTAAATCAAATTTCTTGGATGATAAAAGACGAATTCAAAGCAGAAGACATAGCAATGCAACAAAGTCAAGTCGGTGCCTTTGGCTTAAAAAGCGGAGAAAGTCTTATAAATGCAGGGATACTTACAAGTCTCATCCTTCCTACAGATGTCATATATAGAAAAATGACTGCAGAGCTTTTAACACAAAGTAGTGGGATAAGTTTTATAACACAAGGACTCTTTGGGGATATGTCTCAACCAAGTTTGTACATGTTTATCTACATTTTCTTTTACGTAATTTTCCTATTATATTACGGTTCAAGACATTTCTCACAAAGAGACTTATAAAGGCGGTATCAACCGCCTTTTAAGTTTTTAAGTCCTTCTAGACAATAACCCAGGCTAAACCATTGACAATTTTTACATATATCTTCCATCTTTTCTTCTGTCATTTTTTCTTTAATCCGATTTGTGATTTCTTGATAGCTAAATACCTCCCCTGTTTTTATTTCTAAAACTTCTAAGATCGTTCTGTCCTTTTCTTTTACGCTTCCCGGATATTCTTCTTCTTTACACTCTCCTTCTATATTGTTAGGACACATAGCACAAATGTTATCCACACTATCCACAACTTTTATCAATATATCCTGTTTATTATCCAACTTTCTAATAATTTCATCCATATTTTTAACAAATTTTTCATCATAGCCAAGCCCTCTAAAGCCCAACATACACAAAAAGTGATGTCCTCTTATCTCCACTTCAGTCTCTCCCCAAAGATTTATTTTAAAATTATTATATCACCTTTTAAAATTGCCACACAAAATTAAGTTATATTTTTTTAAACTCTACAGACAATACATTTAAAAGGAGTGATTTTATGACTAAAAAACCGATAAAGCTTAAAAAACTCCCTATAGAAAACCATAAAACTGCTTCATGGGCAAATATACAAAAATTAAAAGATGAGTCAAATGTACCTATTCCAAGTGAAAACGAGGTAATAAATGCAAAGGAATGGGTGGAAGAAAATCAAAAATAATCCGGGCACATGCCCGGAACTTTCTATTCCGCAAGCTTTTTATATCTTTCAAATCGCTCTTTTGCAGTCTTTTCTGCCATTTGATAAAGTTTTTCTGCAATGTCAGGAAATACGTTTTTAAGTGAAGAATACCGTATCTCTCCTTCAATAAACTCTCTAAAAGATTTTTTAGGTTCCTTAGAATCAAGCACAAAAGGATTCTTCCCCTGTCTTTTAAGCTCTGGATTAAACCTATAAAGGTGCCAGTAGCCAGACTCTACAGCTTTTTTCTCCTCCATTATGCTTGTCCCCATGCCTGACTTTATGCCATGGTTTATGCAAGGAGCATAGGCTATTATAAGTGACGGTCCTTTGTACTTTTCTGCCTCCACAAAAGCCTTTATCGTCTGGTTCATATTTGCTCCCATTGCAACTTGTGCCACATACACGTATCCATAACTTATAGCCATCAAGCCTAAGTCTTTTTTACTTGTTCTCTTACCTGCTGCCGCAAATTTTGCAACTACCCCTAATGGCGTAGATTTTGAGGATTGCCCTCCCGTATTAGAATACACTTCTGTATCTAGAACTAAAATATTCACATCTTCTCCTGATGCTATAACATGGTCAAGCCCTCCAAAGCCAATGTCATACGCCCATCCATCTCCCCCTATTATCCACTGAGATTTTTTTACAAGAAAATCTTTTTTGTCAAGTATCTCTTTTATTATCTCATTCTCTGTATACCCGCCTCTATTTATAATATCCAAAATCTTTTTAGAAGCAATTTTAGATTTATCTCCATCCTCCATCCCATCAATCCACTCTTGGAATGCAGCCTTTAATTCATCACCAATAGGCATATTTATAGCTTCTTTCATCAAATCTTTAAGTCTTTCCCTTATCTGCTTATTTGCCAAAAACATGCCGTAACCAAATTCGGCATTGTCTTCAAAGAGTGAGTTAGCCCACGCAGGTCCTTTCCCTTCTTTATTAGTAGTATAAGGAATAGAGGGTGCACTTGCCCCATAAATAGATGAACAACCTGTAGCATTCGCTATCATCATCCTATCTCCAAAAAGCTGTGTCAAAAGCTTTATGTAAGGAGTCTCACCACAGCCGGGGCATGCGCCACTGAATTCAAATAAGGGCTTAGCAAATTGACTGCCTTTTAAAGTTGTCTTATCCACTAAATTATCTTTAACATCAAGTGTCACAGCATACTCCCAATTTCTCGCTTCTTTTTCTATTTGCTCTTCAGCGGGCTTCATTATAAGAGCCTTTGTAGGTGCTGGACAAACATCTGCGCAATTGCCACATCCCGTACAGTCTAAAGGACTTACCTGTATTCTATACCAAAGCCCTTCTAATCCTCTTCCTATTGCTTTTTTCAGTTTAAAAGTTGGAGGCGCTTTTTTCATTTCTTCCTCTGTTAATAAAAATGGCCGTATTACTGCATGAGGGCAAACATAAGAGCACTGGTTACACTGTATGCAATTGTCTATTTGCCATTCAGGTATCAGTACCGCAATCCCTCGCTTTTCATAGGCAGTCGTACCAGTAGGAAATGTGCCATCTTCCATGCCGCCAAAAGCACTTACAGGAAGCAAGTCTCCCTCATTTCTTTCCATAGGTCTTTGTATGTTTTTAACAAAATCAGGCTCTGGATTTACAATTTTTTGCCCTTCTTTTGCGTTTTTCCACTCCTCAGGCACTTCTACTTTTACAAGAGCTTCTATGCTTTTGTCAACAGCCTTTAAGTTCATATCCACTATATCCTGACCCTTTTTGCCATAGGCCTTCTGTATAGAATCTTTTAAATACTCAACTGCTTCTTCAAAAGGTATTATATTTATAAGTTTAAAAAACACCGTCTGCATTATCATGTTTATTCTGCCACCCAAACCTACTTCTTGGGCAATTGATATTGCATCTATTATATAAAAATTGATGTTGTTCTCTGCAATGTATCTTTTCATTGAGGCAGGCAGTTTGTCATCAAGTTCTTCTTTACTCCAAGGGCAGTTCAGTACAAAAGTACCGCCTTTTTTAAGGCCTTTTAGCACATCATAGTTGTAAATAAATGACTTGTTGTGACAAGCGATGTAATCAGCATGATTTACAAGATAACTAGATTTTATAGGCTTTTTACCAAATCTCAAATGGGAAATAGTAGTACCTCCTGATTTTTTGCTGTCATATTGAAAATATGCCTGCACATACAAGTCTGTGTTGTCCCCAATTATCTTAATAGCCGATTTATTTGCACCAACTGTGCCGTCAGAACCTAATCCCCAAAACTTGCAACTTACTGTACCTTCAGGAGTTGTCTCCACAAATTCACTCTCTTCTAATGAAGTATAAGTCACATCGTCTAAAATTCCTATTGTAAAACGATCTTTTGGATAGTCTTTCTTTAAATTTTCATATACAGCAATAATTTGAGAAGGAGTAGTATCTTTTGAGCCAAGGCCATACCTTCCTCCTACTATGCCGGGCTTTTTATCTTTGTTATAAAATAATTTAGCCACATCAAGGTACAAAGGCTCTCCTATTGAACCCGGCTCTTTTGTCCTGTCTAATACGGCAATCTTTTTAACTGTATCAGGTAAAACCTCAAAAAAGTGTTTTTCAGAAAATGGCCTGTAGAGATGTACTTTAATTAAACCCACTTTTTCTCCTTTTTTTGTTAAATAATCAATCGTCTCTTCTATCGTGTCACAAACAGAACCCATAGCTACAATTATATACTCTGCGTCCTTTGAACCGTAATAGTCAAAAAGGTGATATTCTCTTCCAGTCAGCTCTTTGTACCTCTTCATGTAATCTTCTACTATGTCAGGAACTTTTTCATAAAATTTATTAGCAGCTTCTCTTCCTTGAAAGTATATGTCAGGATTTTGAGCAGTACCCCTTACAACAGGGTGTTCTGGATTAAGTGACCTATCTCTAAACTCTTTTACTGCTTTTAAGTCCAAAAGCTTTGCAATATCCTCGTATTCCACCACTTCTATCTTCTGCATTTCGTGAGAGGTTCTAAAACCATCGAAAAAATGCAAAAAAGGTACTCTCGATTTTATCGCGCAAAGATGTGCTATAAAACCCATATCCATAGTCTCTTGAACATTTGAAGAAGAGAGAAGTGCAAAACCTGTTTGTCTTACTGCCATAACATCCTGATGGTCACCAAATATAGAAAGGGCATGGGCAGAAATAGCACGGGCACTTACATGAAAAACCCCCGGCAAAAGCTCTCCTGCTATTTTATACATGTTTGGTATCATTAAAAGAAGTCCTTGTGATGCGGTATATGTGGTTGTCAAAGCGCCTGCAGTTAAAGAACCATGGACAGTACCTGCAGCACCTGCTTCTGACTGCATTTCAACAACCTTCACGGGTTGTCCAAATATGTTCTTTTTGCCATGGGCAGCCCATTCATCAACATTTTCTGCCATCGGAGAAGAAGGCGTAATAGGGTAAATTGCTGCAACCTCAGTAAAAGCATAAGAGGCATAGGCAGCAGCTGTATTTCCGTCCATTGTCCTCATTGACCTTTTCATATGTTTCCTCCTCACCAATTCTGAACTTGCATTCATATACTAAAATATATTATTTGACAAAAAAGTATTATCATTCATTTTAAAGAAAATGTAATTCTTAAAAATTTTTTGTAATAGTTGAATATAATTTAAAAATTTACTCCTTTAGGGTCATTTTTTAATTCTTGAAATTAGTAGTAGGCAGTATAAATATAGGTTTTGGAAACTTCGTCTTTTAAGGTATTAGTCCTGCAACTTAAACAAGAATATTTCTATAGTTTGATTATACCTGACTACAACAGAAAAGATAAAAAGACTCAATATCAAAATAAGCCAATACTCCTCTTTGTTAATTTTTATCCTCCCTTTAAAAGAATATAATACAAAGTTACTAACAAAAAAGAGCCCATACACTTATGTACAGGCTCTTTCAATTATCTATAATCTCCCAAAAGTTTTATATAATCCTCTAAAGTTCCATCCTCTAAACATGTTTCAATAATTTTTTTACCAAGTGGGTCAAGTTCAGGGACTAAGAATTGCTTTAATTCTCTTTTAAAGAATTCATTTAGCATCTCTGCACCTTTGTCATATCCCTCATCCCCTACTTCGGGCTGCTTGTTCACTTGCAGTAATTCACGAGGAATAAAGCTTCCGTTTATTTTTAATGAATTTAAAGCATAACCGAGGAGGCTGCTTCTCGCTGGTGTAACTTGATCTGGTCTAAATCTTACACTTCCTCTTCTTGCAAGATATTCACGAGCTATCCATTCGGGCATAAATCCTACTTTCCACACCCCTATATATTGGTTTGGAACGAGAATGTATCGAGTACCCGGTGTATTTATAATCTGCTGCAATAAAAGGTTAGCGTGAATTACTCTTTTACCCGTTGCAAAAGGCCAATAAGAACCTACCCCTTCGCTTTCCAGTCCACTGGTTCCTACTATACTTGGATTAGCGTGACCTCTCGGTGCAACTAATCTCCACAGCCAAGCAAGAGCAGGGGGTAGCAAGTGTAGCATGCCTATTATACCGTAAGAAGGTTTTTCTTTTGAAGAGGGAGGAGTCCTCACGCCAAAACTCCTCACATCCACTTCTACCGCTTCATCAACTACATTTGGCATAAACCTTCTTGGCATAATTACACGAGGATTGGGACAAGGTTTGCCAGGCGCATCCATAATATGTTCCCATATAAGACAAGTGGATTTAGGCACACAATCTATGTTTAAAAAGATTAAAGGTTCTTTAGGATAGATACATAACTTTTCAAAATGAGGGTCCGTTCCATACTCATTCATATGATCTACACGTATAAACCAACCTTTTTCTGCATCTTTTATAACCAACTTTTTGCCTTGCTGCAATTTAGGATGACATAAGGCCATATCGTCAGTCACAGGCTGCAACTCACAAGCCTCTTTCAACTCTACATATATTTCATCCCCTGTTACTAAATTGCGTCCCACCTTTATAGAACCATCCGGTTCTCTATGAATCTGTTCCAGCATTTCACTTTTTCCGCCACCGCTAGCACCCTCATGCATAATAGTCAATATATTATCATAAGGAGTAATTATTCTTACTGCAGAAGCATGAGCAGTAATCCACCCTTCTTTTTCTCCCATTGTTAAGAGTACTCCATATATTCCTTTTTTTGCACTCGGTCCAGGATACAAGTTATACGAAAAAAGTTCATGAAGATTTTCTAATCGGTTGTGCACAACTACTTGTTTTCCATTAAAATGAGTATGCCTAAAGGGAGGAGCTAAGTATACTATTGCTTTCGGAGTAAAATCTTCAGGTATTTCCTTTTTAGGTATAAATCCTTGGATATCTGCAAGAGCTGTAGCAAAAAATCCAGCATTATCAGGTGCCAATAAAAGCGAAGGATAACCGTATTCTTCACCGCCGGACATAAAAGGCATAACAATTAGATTCTGAGCTTTTAACCATTCCAAAGTTTTCTGTCTTAACTCGCCAAAATCATACCCATATCTTTCCATAAATTTTGGCTTATCTGTCTCCCCATTATCGGCAACGACGAGACAGTCTGGCTCTCTTCTTCTCATATAAGGCTCAGGATAATTAACTGCTAATCCATTTTTGCACCTTGCCACAGTCGCTTCTAATACTTTTCCTTTGCCTGGAACATCATAAAAAACTTCAAAAAAGTCATTATTTCCTCCAACAGAAATTTCAAGAAGATGTTGTCTACTTTCTGGAATTGTTATTTTATGAGATTTTTTTAATATCTCCTTTATTTCTTTTGGTAGTCTCATTTTATTTATAGCTTCCACCGTTTCCTTCTCAATAATGGGAGAAAAGTCCAACTTATACCACCTCACAATAATAAGTATAAGAATATTATACAAAAAATTTTAGTGAGTTGCAATTTGAATAATAAAATCTGCAAAATAATTTTTAGTATGAAACTCTATTCCGAACTTTTTATCATAATATCGCTTTTTTACACACATACTTTTTTGTAATCTTTTACATTAATGAAATTTTTAAATCGCATTCTTGCAATTTTGATTAGTAATAGGTGATAAAAATAAAAGCACTCCTAATGGAACGCTTTTACTGATTCTCCGCAGCCCGCCTTTCTAGACCTTTTAATTTCAAGATATAATTCATTTCAAAAACTGCCGCTTCTATTAATTTATCTATTTCTTCATCTGTCAACTTATTGCCAATCACTTTCTTTAATAAATTAAAAACTTCTGCTTTCTTATCTGGTCCTTTGCCAGGCCCTACTTGTTGTTCTACTGCTTGCACAAAAGTTTTTGCAATTTCGTAATATCTTTTTATTTTTTCCATACCAATTTTAGTATTTAAATAATCGATCAAATATCCAAGCACGACCATTATAACAAGTTGAACACCAGCAGTCAAAATTGTCATAATCAAATCTTTCATTTTGTTCCCTCCAATATCTTTATTATAACAGAAGCAAATTCACCCCATGTGACAAAACTTTTAGGGTCATAATGTTTATTTATAATTCCTTTCATCTGCAATTTTTCAATATCATCTACTTGTTTGTAATCTGTACTTTGCAAAAATTTCATTAAACCAGCTGCAATCGCTTCAGCAAAAATTTCAGTTTTTCGTAAAAGCAAATCTAAATTTTGTGGATTTGACATAAAAGCTGTTTCAACTAGTATCGCAGGCATTACAGTACGCTTCAGTACATAAAAACTTTCATATTTTACTCCTCTATTTGTTGTTTTTAACATTTCTACTATTTCATTTTGTACATATTGGGCTAAATTTCGTCCTGCTTAACTTCTGGGATACGCGTAAGTTTCCGTACCATTTGCGGAAGGATCTGTAAAGCTATTACAATGGATAGAAATAAAATAATCTGCTTTGTTCTTATTAGCAATATTACACCTTTGTTGCAAATCTACAGTTTCATCTTTATTTCTTGTCATGACCACGCTTATATTTTTGTCCAATAAAATCTCCCTCAATTTTAAAGCAATACCTAGATTTATATCTTTTTCCTTGTAATTTCCAACAACTACTCCTGTGTCTTTTCCTCCGTGACCTGGATCAATAGCTATAAGCATTTCACTCACCACCATTAAAATAAACTTTGTAAATTTTTCTATCATAATCATATAATATGTAAAGAAAATCAATAAGTTTATATAAGTTTATGAAACTTTTTGCTTTCGCTGATTATTTCTATTAAAATATTTTTGAGATAATGTTTTTGAAATAATTTTCTTAATTTTTTTTTTTTTTTTTTTTTTTTTTTTTTTTTTTTTTTTT
>NZ_JAFCAC010000039.1:0-258 GCF_018588165.1 Thermoanaerobacter sp. CM-CNRG TB177 | reverse complement strand
TGTAAATCTGTTGGCTGACGCCTTCGATGGTTCGAATCCATCTCCCTCCACCATATGACCCATTAGCTCAGGAGGTAGAGCACCTGCCTTTTAAGCAGGGTGTCCCGCGTTCGAGTCGCGGATGGGTCACCAGCCATAAAAAAAACGGTTATCTTTTGAGATAGCTGTTTTTTTTATTATTTGCAAAATTTTTGGCTCAATAGGAATATCGGTTCTATAATAAATGTTGGGGTGGATAAAAAACATCTCATAAAAAAG